>CAIRDL010000160.1 GCA_903877345.1 uncultured Oscillochloris sp.
CCCCCACCATGCCAATTACGCCCCCCACCATGCCAATTACGAGGGCGCGATGCCTTCGTTCCGCCCAGAATCATTATCAGTTCGCTCCCACCGTTGCCCAGAGGGTCGCTTGGGTTGCGGGAGGCACCAAGCGGGCCGTCCGCTCCTGCACCGCAGCGCCGCCCGACAGAGGAACGGCGCTGTGCGGGTGTCTTCGACCAAAAAGAACCGTTGAGTCCCTGCGCCACGCCCTCAAAGGGCCGACTGGCGACAATGTAGCGGTTCTTGGGGCAAGCTTGCCCCAAATTGGCGATCAGGCCCTTAGGCATGTTTCAAATCAGCTTGACCGTTTGGGCCTCGCACCGCTAGGGCGAGCACGGTGGGTGGGGCAGGGTTCTCGCTGGCTTCGACACGCTCAGTCAGCGAGGACGCTGCGGGCGAGCACGCTGCCTGAGCGTGTCGCAGGCAACACCCGGCTTCCCGTTCATCGCGTCATCTGCCATAGGAAACGGTCAAGCTGAAATGGCCGATTTTGAAACATGCATTAGGCCAGGTTCAGCGTGGCTTTGCGGCTTTGCGTCAGATCGTGGAACGGTAAAGCCGAATTAAGCCACGCCTACGCCTCAAGATCCCATGCGCGCAACGTCTCAAGCCAATGGTGGCTGGTCAGATCCATATGGGCGGGCGTGAGGCTGACGTAGCCTTCGGCAATCGCGGCAACATCGGTGCCCGGTTCCGTATGATCTTCCGGCTCGGCCCCGTCAATCCAATAGTAGGGTCGCCCACGCGGGTCGTGGCGCACCACCAGTTCATCGCGGTAGAAGCGCCGCCCGAGGCGGGCAAGGCGAAACCCGCGCACCTCCTCAGGGGGACGAGCCGGGGCGTTGAGGTTGAGCAGGATGCCGGGGGGCAGGCCAAACTCCCGCACTTTTTCCACCAAGCGGACAACGGCGGCTTGGGCGACCCGAAAGTCCCACGGGCCGTCTTTGGCCCGCATCTGCGATACAGCGATGCCGGGAACCCCGACGATGATGCCCTCCATCGCCGCCGCCACGGTGCCTGAGTAGAGCAAGTCGGTGCCTAAATTAGCCCCCAGGTTGATCCCCGCAACGACGAGGTCGGGCTTGCGCGGCAACAGGCCCATCACTGCGAGGGCCACACAGTCGGCAGGCGTCCCATCGCAAAGCATCGCGGGGGAACCGTCGGTCAGTGTGCCTTCCCAGGCCCGTAGGGGATCGAAGAGCTTCCGATAATGGCCCGCCGCGCTCCAATTGCGGTCGGGCGCGACCACCACGGTCTCGCCGACCGTGTTGAGCGCGGAGCGAAGGGCGACGAGACCCTCACTCTGATAGCCATCATCATTGGTGATCAGAATGTACATGGTGTGGCTCCTCGTCTAAGTAAGTGGCAGAAAGTTCTTGGCACATGTCATGCTGAGCGAAGCGAAGCATCTCGGCATCAGGAGGGGCAAGATGCTTCGCTGACGTTCAGCATGACAATTTGATACCTACTTCAATCCATCTATAGCAGTCCTATCTAGGTCGTGAAGAGGAGTCAAGGCTTCAGCCGGCTAAAGCCTTGACTCCTCTTTACGATTCCAAGAGGATTGCTATATTTGAAAAAACCTGACCAGTTGCGACGGATGAACGAAGCGACAAAAAAAAAGACAGCCGGGAGGGGCAAGGGGAGTCCAAGATGCCCCTTGCCCCTCCGCTCTTCCTGCTATGTTGTGGCCTTCGTCCGCCGCCCATTGCGTGGGGCTGCCGGAGCGTCCGGCTCACTTGTTGGCGCGTCCGCTACGGGGTCGGCAGCGTCTGCCACATCGGGCAGCACGACCTCAGCGAGTGCTGGCAGGTCAATCCCGCCCTCCGTGCCGCCCTGAGCAAGGGCGCGGAGCGCCGTGTAGAGATCGACCGGGAGCAGCACGCCAGTCGGGTAGCCCTTCTGGGTGACGATGATCGGCTGTTGGCGCTCCTTGCTGCGCTTGATCAACGCCGCCAGGGACGAAGCCGCCTTCGAGATGGGCACGACACCGCTCTGCAAATCCACATCGAGACCCAGGGGTGATGGTTTGGACATAGCCTTTGCCTCTTTCGTCTGATAGGTCTACACGAGTTCTTCGACGCTCTTGTTGCACACCAGCTACAGGACGTTCGCAAGGGAGAAAACAATGGTAGCTATCATACCACAAAGGGATCAGTGTGTGTGAGATAACTTAGGAAATCATGGCGCTTAAATTATTTTTAACCATTGTCATAGCCCTGTAATCTGGTGGGCTTGCCGGAGGTGCGCGCTGCCCGTTAGCATCACCATGAGGCGCGTACACGCCCAAGGCTACCCTGGGGGCACCAATGTTGAGCACAAAGCCGTTTAAGCCGTTTCCCTTGCTGCCAGATCGCTGGACGCTCCGCCACTATCGTACCGATTTCGTCGCCCAGACTGCCAGCGACCCTGCCGTCCGGCTCCTCCCCGCGCTGCTGACCTTACCACTACACGCCGCCCCGTTGCCCGATCCAACGGCCATCCTCGCCCTCCGCGCCTCGCTCACCGTTGCGGCAGCACCGGCAAGTGGGCGTAGTCTGCTGTTGCGTCAGACGGCTGTTCGTTGGGCGAAGACGAGTAAGCATGGCCCGCCGCTTTACGTGGCGCTTGCCGAGGCCGATATGCCCAATTTGCCGCCCCGCGCTGTGGTGGCGGGGGCGGCTCATCGGGCGGGGCTGCCCGCCGATTTTGTCGAAGGCCAGCGCCCGGGTCTCCTACTGCTTGATGATTGGGAGTTGCTGCCCGCCGACCGCCAGGCGCTCTGGCAGCATTTTATCGTCAGTAGCGCACCCCAGTGGCCCGCCCTCCGCGCTGTGGTCGCCCTCCCAATGGGCGAAACTTGGCCCGGTCTTGTGCCGCTTACCCTGGTGCCGCCCGACGATGCACAGCTTGCGGCTTGGCTGGAGCACCTGTTGCCCGGTCAGCCGCCTGCGCCAATCCTCGCCGCGTTGCGCCACGAGGCGCTGGCCGGTTTGCGTGGGCGTCTGGCTGACCTTGTGCTGCTCGCGCTGACCTACCCGCTCGGTGGTATGCCCGCCGCCCGCGCTCAACTTTACGAGCAAGCGTATGCGCTGATTGCCCCTTTGTTGAATGAGCCGAGACCGGCGGGCGACGCTGCCGTTCCGGTGATGGTTGGGCGGGCGCTGCTGCGTCAGTACCAGTTGGCCCGCGCCTTGGCCGGCGGCAAAGAGCTTGAGCAGCTAGCACAGCTTGCGGCAGATGAACGGGCCGCCGTTGCGCCGCTCGCCGCCGGACTCCTTGATGACCCGACGCCGGTGTTTGAGGCGCTGTGGGCCACTGATGAGCCGAGCGCGAGTTTGCGGGCGCTGACCGCCTGTGTCCGTGAGGCACCGTTGCGCCTCCCCAGTCAAGGCTTGCGCCTCCTTGAACATTTGGCGTCCCCTGATGCTTCCCCCGAGGCTCGTTCGCTTCTGGCAGAGCTAACTCCGACCCTCCCGGCGCTCCTCGCGGCTGCGGGCCAAACCGACGCCGAACGGACGCTTGCGGCGCTCCATCTGGTCGCTGCGGCCCTGTTCAACGGGCAGCAGTGCTGGCTCGAGCTTTGCGATGACGGTATGGCCCCGGCGAAGCTTCGTTGGGCTGCCGCCGACGTGTTGGTAGCCGCGCCGCCTACCGCCGCAACCTTGCTCGCTGTGTCCACGGACATTCCACCTGCGGATCTGCTCCCACGGGCTTTCGTCGCGGCCCTGGCAAGCCCGCAAACGCGGGCAGTCCTGGCGAACGAGCCACTGCGCGAAGCGCTGACTCTGCTGTTGGCCGCGCCAAGTCTGGGTGAACGGCGGGCTAAGGTGGCGCAAGCTTTGGTGGAAGACCAAACTTTGGCCGAAAGCTTGCGTTGCTTGGCGCTCACCAAGGCCAGCGCAGCGCTGCTTGAGCAAGCCGTTGGCACCGCTGCGCCCACCTTGCGCCGACTTGCCCTCCGCACCCTCACTGAAAGTGATCCGACCACGGTCCTCGCGGCCTTGACTCGCAGCCTTGCCCATCCCGCAGCGCAGAGCGAGGCCCGCCGTGAGATCCTCGACGCCATTGTCGCCGTACCCCGGCAAGGAACGGTGGGCGTACTGGCGTGGGCAAGTTTCAATGGCGCATTGCCGCTGACGGTGCGGCTCCACGCTTGCGACCTGCTTGCTGATCAGGGGCAGGTTGGTGCCAATCTGCTACGCCGCCTGTTGGGTACGAACGAACTGCCGACGGCGCTGCGCGCCATTGCGGCGGGACATCTGGGGCGTTTGGGCGTTGCCGAGGCGCTGCCAGTTCTCGCAACCATGCTGGGGAATGCAGGCGAGCCGCTACTCCAACGGGCCAGCGCTACGGCCCTTGGTGCATTCGGGGCGCGCCACGAACGGCGAGATCAGGTCGCCGCAGCCCTCGTGGCAGGTTTGCACCATGCCAGGCTTGATGTAACTCTTGGCGAACGCATCGCCCACGCCCTCGGCAGGAGCAATGTGCCAAGTGCCTTGCCCGCCCTCACCGGACTGCTCGCGCCAGAACTGACCGAGGAACTGCGAGTGGCTTGGCTGGCATGCGCCCCAGACTTGGGCCGCACCCCGGCCCGCCTTTGGCCTGGGTTAGATCTGCCAAAAGCCGTCCATGTGAGTTTGCTCGACATTTTGGCGCAAGGTGGCACCCTCGCCGATCCGCCGAGCCGCCTGAGTGAGTTGGTCGCGCATCAGGCCAGTCGGCTTGCCATTGCTGCGGCGGCGGGACTCGCCATGCTCGCCGCAGCGCCCGCACTGCGTTCAGAAGCCGTGGTCGCCCTGCGTCACGCCGCCCACCGCGAAGGGCGCACCGACGTAGCGCGGGCGCTTCTGCACGCCCTTGCCCAGATCAGCAACCCAGCCGCTGAACTGGCGGCCATCCTTGACGATGAGCGCACGAGCCTCAATCTACGCTGGCTTGCGGTTGAGGTGTTAGGCACAGCTTCCGAAACCTTCCCGTTCTTGCAACAGCGCCTCGATCAGGCTGCTGATGCGCCGTTTGTGCAGACCCAGATGGCGCACACCTTGGGGTCGGCCCACTACGCCCCGGCGCTGCCAACCCTCCACCGTATCGCACGGGAGGCGCATGGTGAGCCGCAGGTGCGTCGGGCGGCCATCACCGCCATTGGGCAACTCACCGCTGATGAGGCCAGCGTGGTGCTGACGGCACTCGCCGCCGACCGGGAGTTGCCTGACGAGTTCCGCAGGTGCGCCGCGACCGCCTTACCAATAACCCTCGGCACTGCCGAGCAAGTCACGCTGCGGCATGCGCTGCGGGACACGCAACTGGCCCCCGAACTCGCGGCAGCGCTGGTGCGCGCCTTGGCCCGCGCTGGCGACGAAGAGACACTCCCAAACCTGATTCGCTCTGCCGAGAGTGACCCAGGGGCCGAGGCCGTGCTGAGCATTGAGGCTATCGCTGGCTTGGGCGATCCAGACGCCGCCCCGCTCTTGGTACAGCTCAACCAGAGCCTGTTGGTTGCGCCGGGGGTGCGCTTAGCCGCTGTGGGTGCGCTGCTCCATCTCGTGGGCGACGAGTATTTGACGCTTTTGCGGGAATACCTGCACGCTCCGTCGCCACCGCTCCGGCTCCAGGCGCACACCATTCTGGCAACATTCCACCCGGCTGACCCGCGCCTCGCCACGCCCTTAGCAGAGATGGATGCACCGTTGGCCCTGCGCCTCCAAGCACTCCAGCACCTCGCCGCTACCGACCCCGACGCGCCGAGCCTGTGCGCGATCGTCATGGACATCATTGAACAGCCCCAAGTGCGGTTGGCCGCTGCGACTGTTTTGGCGCAAGCCAGCCAAGCGGCGGCGGTGGCAAGCTTGGCGGCGGTCGTGGCCCCACCCGCGCCGGAAACCGACCCTGCACCGCCCGTCTTGCGTCGCCGCTGCCTGCTGAGTCTTGGCGCGCTGGCCCGTGGAACCGGCCCAACTGCCGAGGCGGCCCGTGACCAGCTTGCCGCAATGACTGTTGATCCGGGGCAAGCGGTCGAGCATCGGCACTGGGCGAGTGAGGCGCTGGTGGGATTTAGGGGTCAGGGGTCAGGTTGAGCGCATCAGGAAGCTGTGGAGGAACCGAAGTTGGAAAACACCTACGAACCTTGTCTTAGATTTAGGATTTGGAGCAGGGTTTGTAGGTACGCTGCAATCCAAAATCTCAAATCTAAAATCGCAGTAGAGCATAGGTAACACTGTCACCCTGAGCGAAGCGAAGGGTCCCGACCGGGATTCTTCGCTTCGCTCAGAATGACAAGATGCTTCACAGTGTTCCTTCTGCAGTATTGCCTACAATCTACAATCTACAATCTACAATCTACAATCTACAATCTACAATCTACAATCTACAACCCAGGAGTACACAATGGCAACGCACATCATGGTCATTGATGACGAGCCGCTGATCGGTCGGCTTTTGGAATATCAACTTGGCGGGGTGGGCTACGTGGTGACGGCCTACACGCGGGCGCATGACGCCTTGGGCGAACTGGCGCACACGCAGCCCGATCTGATCCTGCTTGATGTGATGATGCCGGAGTTGAGCGGTTGGGATGTGTGCAGCCAAATTCGACGCAGTTCGAGCGTCCCCATTATCATGTTGACCGCCAAAGATGGTGACGATGATGTCGTGCGGGGGCTCACC
>CAIRDL010000161.1 GCA_903877345.1 uncultured Oscillochloris sp.
ATGTACCGGGCAAAACCTCCTGGTGTCGGAACCTTTCTGTCAACGGACAGCTCTGGTATGTGGGATGGGGCGGCATCCCCTTGAAGCCCAGGGGCTTTAGCCCTGGGAGCCGTCACGTCCGCTGCGGCGCGTTTTTCGTGCGCGTCATGTGCCATTTCTGGAACCCGCCAATGGCACCGCTGACGCTGGGCTTTAGGCAGACGCCGCCGCATACCCGCATTGCTCGCGCACGGCGGCGACGAGGAAGAGCGAGCCGGTGGCACAGATGAGGTCGGCGGGTTCGGCGTGACGATACGCCACCTCAAGCGCCTCGGCCACCGTCGCGGCGGTGAGTACCGGGGCGAGCGCAAAGGGCTGCACCGCCGCCACCAGCGCGGGAATGGTGGCGGCACGGGGGTGCGCCGATTGGGTGACAATCACCGTCTGCGCGTGCGGCACCAGCGCAGCGGCAATCGCCGTCAGGTCTTTGTCCGCCGAGATGCCCAAGAGCAGGATCAGCCGCCGGTGGGGCACCAACGCCCGCAGCGAAGCCATCAGCTTTTGCGTCGAGTCGCCGTTGTGCGCCCCGTCAACGATGAGGCGCGGGCGCTCGCGTAGTGTCTCTAGCCGACCGGGCCAGCGCACCGTCGCTAGGCCCGTGGCGCTAGTGGCGGCGCTCAGCGGCAGCCCTTGGTCGCGGAGCAGCAGCGCTATGCCGCTGGCAAGGTGGGCATTTTCAAGCTGAAACAGACCCGGCAGCCCCACGGTGTCAGCCTGCACCGGGGCGAGATAGGGGCGCGTGGGGCCGTTTGTTCCCGCCTGTAGCCCGGACGACGTGGCAAGGAAGAGCGATGCGCCCTGTTCCGCCGCAACTTGCACCAAGACGGCCAACGCTTCCGGGGGTTGCGGCACCGTCACCACTGGCACGCCGGGCCTGATGATCCCGGCCTTCTGAAAGGCAATGTCCGCCACCGTCGGCCCCAAGCTCTGCGTGTGATCCAGGCTGAGCGCGCTGATGGCGGCAAGGCGCGGCGTGACGGCGTTGACGGCATCGTAGCGCCCGCCAAGGCCGATTTCCAGCACCGCAATCTCTACCGCTGCCGCCGCGAAATGCACCAGCGCCAGCGCGGTCTGCACTTCGTAGATCGAGAGTTCGCCCAGGGCGGGGTCGAGCTGCGCGACTAGCGGGCGCAACGCAGCGACACCAACGGTGACGGCGGCGGCGGTGATCAGCCGCCGGTCTACCTGGATGCGTTCGTGGAAGTGGTGCAAATGCGGCGAGGTGTAGAGGCCGACGCGCAAGCCACTGGCGCGGAGCATGGCCTCGAGCAACGCGGCAGTCGAGCCTTTGCCCTTCGTGCCGGCGATGAGCACGGCGGGGTAGTGCGTCTGTGGATTGCCAAGCAGCGTAAGCAGCGCCTTGACGCGCGGCAGATTAAACGCCGCCGGGCTTTGGGGCAGCGTGTACTCACTATCAACAAAAGCATGAAGCCACTGCTCCGCCTGTAGCTCGGCAGGCGTGCTCACGAGGCGGTGCGGGGGCTACGCCGCGTGGTTGCGTCCGCCACGACGACAACGCGCCGCATCGCAGCCACATCATGCACGCGCACGAGATCGCAGCCACGGGCGATGGCGAGCGCGACGGCGGCGGCGGTACCTTCGAGCCGTTGGTCTGGTGGGAGTTGCAGGGCGTGGCCGGTGAAGGATTTGCGCGAGGGGCCGACGAGCAGCGGATAGCCAAGGGGCCGCAGTTCGTTGAGACGGTCGAGCAGTTCAAAGTTCTGTTCTACCGTTTTGCCAAACCCGAGGCCGGGGTCAATGATGATGCGTTCGGGCGCGACCCCGGCGCTGAGGGCCAAATCAACAGACGCCTGAAGTTCGTTGATGATTTCGCCCAGAAGTTCGGTGTAATGAACGCCGACGTAGCGCCCGCCGAGCACGGCGTCCTGCACGGCGTCTTGCGTGCGACTGCGGTTGTGCATCAGCACGACGGCGGCACCGTGGGCGGCGGCGACGTGGGCGAGGGCCGGGTCGTGTTTGAAGCCCCACACATCGTTGATGATGGTCGCCCCTGCCGCGAGCGCCTGGCGGGCGACTTCCGCCTTGGCGGTGTCAACCGAGATTGGCACCCGCGTTGCGCTTGCCAAAGCTTGAATCACCGGGACGACCCGGCGCAATTCTTCGTCTAAAGGTGTCGGCTGACTGCCTGGCCGGGTTGACTCGCCACCGACATCCAACAGATCGGCCCCCGCCGCAAGCATCGCCTGAGCCTGCGCGAGCGCCGCCGTCACCCAGTCCGCCCAATTGAGCAGCCCATCGCCCGAAAACGAGTCGGGCGTGAGGTTGAGAATGCCCATCACGTAGGTGCGACTGCCCCAGACGAAGGTGCTGTCGCCGACCGTCAGGGTTGGATAGCGCGTCATGGTAGGCAAATCTCCACAGACTCAAGCTCGTGCCAGGGATGCGGCAGGCGGTCGCGCAGCGCGGTGATGGTCTGGCCGAGGGTTGGGTGGACGAAATTGGGGGCGAGTTCGGCGAGGGGGACGAGGACAAATGACCGTTCGGCGAGCCGTGGGTGCGGGAGGGTCAGTTCGGGCGTTTCCAGCACCAGATCTGCATAGAAAAGCAGATCAAGGTCAATTAACCGTGGGCCGAAGCGTGGCCCCGGTGTGCGCCCAAGAGCCGCCTCGATGCGCTTCAGTTCATGCAAAAGCGCCAACGGAGCGAGCGCCGTGGTCACACAGCAGACTAGGTTATAGAAGCGTGGTTGGTCGAGGAGATAGGCCGGGGCTGATTCGTAGCACGGTGAAACGGCTGTGACGGAGCAAGCTGGCGCGAGGGCGGCGAGCGCTTGGCGCAAAGCGGCACCTCGGTCGCCCAAATTTGAGCCAAGCGCAAGATAGACGAGGGTTTGGCTCACGATGCCGCCAACTTCCGCTGATAAATGGCGGACTGACCGAAGGTTTCCTCGATCTCAACTTCGAGGCAGGTTAGCCCTTGCACATGGGCTGGGCTAAGCGCCAAGAGCAATTGTTCGGCTACCCACTGGGCCAAACATTCCGCCGTGGTGTTGGGAATGGGAAGAAAGACGACATCCTCACGCGGGAAGACGTACTGCTTCTGCTTGTAGCGCACCGAAACCGCCGTCTCGTCAATCTTCAACTGGAGGAGCGGGTTGGCCTGGGGCAGCAGCATCCGGTGGTCGAGCGTATCACACACCGTG
>CAIRDL010000162.1 GCA_903877345.1 uncultured Oscillochloris sp.
GTTGATGCGGGCAACCACGGCACCCACACGATGGGCACGATGGTCGCCCAAGGTCTCAGCATCACGCAGCCCGCCGTCGGGGTGGCCCCCCGCGCCCGTTGGATCGCCGTGCGCGCTTGTTCCACCCGCGAGTGTAGCGAGGCCGATTTGCTCCTCGGGGCGCAATGGTTACTCGCCCCAACTACGGTGGCCGGCACCAACCCACGCCCCGACTTGCGCCCCCATGTGGTGAATAATTCGTGGACAGCGGGCGTAAGCGCAGCTTGGTTTCTCAGTTATGTGAATGTTTGGCGGGCGGCGGGCATCTACCCGGTCTTCGCTGCGGGGAACACGGGCAGTCTCACCAGTTGTGGCACCATCCAAGCCCCAGGGAATCTTGCGGAAGTCACGGCGGTGGGCGCGGTTGATGCGACGGATCGGCTGACCGGCTTTAGCAGTATCGGCCCAACCACCGACGGGCGGATCAAGCCCGATCTCACTGCACCAGGCCAGAATATCTACGCAACCTTCGCCACCCAACAGGGCTATGGCATCCTCAGTGGCACCTCGATGGCAGCGCCTCATGTCGCCGGGGCCGTGGCGCTGCTCTGGTCGGCCAACCCGACTTTGATTGGCGATTATGCCGCGACGTATGCTGCGCTGACTAGCACGGCCAAGCCGCGCATCGGCGACAACCGCTATCTCGACACGAACCACGCCAATTGTCAGCCCACGGTGACGCCGAACAATATCTACGGCTACGGGCGCCTCGATGTCTACGCGGCCCTCGCCCACGTTCGCGTTACGGTGCCCTGGCTCAGTTTGCCTCCTAATCCGACGAGCCTGCTTGCGCCGGGGGCTACCACCAGTTTGAGCCTGACGCTTGATGCGCGGATGGTGCCCGCGCCAGGCGTCTACCAAGCCCGGGTGTTGCTTCACGGCCCCGACTTGAGTCTGCCGCCCACCGTGATCCCCGTAACGCTGCGTGTGCCTGTTGACCCAAGCCACGCGCTGGTCAGCGGCCACGTGACCCGCGCCACCGACGGACTGCCACTCCAAGCGACCGTGCAAGTCGTGGGTGGTGCCGCCGTGCTCGCTGACGCGACGGGCAGCTACAGTCTGACCTTGCCACCCCAGACGACGCCCTATCGTCTCATCGTCAGCGCCCGCGACCACCAAGACGCCACCGCGACCGTCACCCTCACCCTCGGCGCGCAAGTCAGTCTTGATTTTCAGCTCGAAGCAGATCAGCCCCACCTGACGGCGGACACAACGCTCCAGACCGTTACGTTACCCTATCGCGCCCAACAAACGGTGCAATTCCCTATTAGCAACACTGGTTCACAACCACTCACCTACACGCTCAGTCTGCCGGCGCAACCCTACGGGGTTTGGCGTAGCGATCAGGCTGATGGGCCACCCACTACGTGGACGGATCCGCCTGCTGATGCGATTACCGTGACGCTTACCGAAGATGGGAGCAGTGGCGCGCTACCTATCGGCTTTAGCTTCCCGTTCTATCAAACCACCTACACGCAGTTCACGCTCACCGCCAATGGCCTCATCATGTTCCAACCCCCGTCCGCCAGCCAACTGGGTTTCAGCAAGCGCTGTTTACCGCTTGCTGAAACGACCGGGCCAGTGATCGCCCCATTGCACATTGACCTTGACCCAACGCAGCCCGGTGCCCGCGTGAGCTACGCCCAACTGCCTGCGGGCCTTTTGGTGAACTGGGAACACGTGCCGCTCTTGAGTGACCCGAGCCATAAGCTGAGCTTCCAGACCCTGTTGCTGCCCGATGGGCGCATTAGCCTGCGCTATCGAACCCTTGGGAGCCTTGCGCTTAGCGAAATGGCAAGCGTTGGCCTCCAGCGCGATCAGAATGAAGTACAAAGTTTAGGCTGCAAGGCCGACTTATCACTCGCTGATGGACTCACCATCGAACTGCGCCCACAACTGCCGCCGAGTTTCTGGGTAAATCTGGCGCAACCCCAGGGAAGCGTTGCCCCGAACACGGTGGCAAGCGTGCCCGTCACCGTACGCTGGGCGGCTTCACGCCCTTTTACGGGGCCGCCCTTTACGGAGCCGCGCAGTGCGAACCTCGAACTCCGCAGCAACGACCCGAACACCACTCTGACCCGTTTCACGGTGCGCTTAACCATCGCACCAGCCCCCTACAGTCTGTTGCTGATGCAAGTCTTCACACGGTAGCCATCTGATCCGTGCTGCGTGATCCGTGATCAGTCAGGATGCGGCCCGATCACGGATCACGCAACACGGATCATTTGCACTCTCCGCTTCCCCTAATGCCGATCAGCTTGTCGGCGCTGAGCCAAGCGCCTCAGTCGGGGCGTCAGTGTGGGGCGGCTCAGCGAAGATCGCGTTCAGGAACGCGACCGTATACTCTTCACCCGTAAAACTGATAATCTGTTCCCGCACAAAGACCAAGTAGCGGCTCATCAACTCATCGGCGGGGTCAAGCTTGGCAATCGCTTGCGGCTGTTCGAGCATAAGCGGCGCACCGAGGGCATCACGATAGAAGCCAAGCTTGATCAGATGTTGCAAGATTTGCTGGAGCCGTTTGAGATGTTGGCCGACCGTATGCGGGTCGCGGAGCGCCTCTTCAAGCAACTGCGCTGGCGTCAGCGTGGCCCCTTTGCACTGCGCTTCCTCAAGGATCGTGAGGGTCAAATTATAGACCGCCAGAATATCATCAGGGCGAAAGAAGAGATAGAGTTTACTCATCACCCGCAAACAGCGGGCGTGCCGGAGATCGCTTGGGGCGGTTAACTGGCTGATCTGAGCGGCAAAACGCTCCGTGGGCGTGACATAGTGGACATTCAATTCCTGATCGTACGTCAGCGTGATAAAGCCATGACCAGCGACATCTTCGGCGAGTACCTTGAAGCCATTGTTCTTCGGGTAGCCGCACGTGTGGATGTTGAACCCGGGCGAGAGCAGCTTAAAGGTCATGCCAATATCGGACAGCGTAATCTTGATCGTGTCATTAAGTTGATTGATCTGCACGGCCCAAAGGAAAAGGTCAAGGGCCGTTTTGCGCTCACTGGTACTCGGCACCTCATGGGCCAGACTCGGCTCCACATGAACTACCGGCTCAGGCGTGGTTGCGGCGATCTCTTCGTGGGGTGTACGCAGGGCAATCATCACATCATATTCGCCCTTAAACGAGCGGATGACATCGCTACAGGCCGCCACAAACGCATTAAACGTCTGGAAACCATAGTTCGCTGAGTCAAAGCCTGGGTCAAGCCGGGTCATCATCGGACGCACCTTGGCCTTGAGGATCGCCTCGACATCATTTTCCGTCAGCAGACGGCGCACCGCCTTGACGAGCAAGTCGCGGGCGGCGTTGAAATCGAGGCTACTGGCAGGCGGCGGGGCGACATAATCCGGCGCGGCGGTCAACGGCGTTTGTTCCGGTTGCACTTTGCGTGTCAGCGTCTCGTAGTACTTAAACTGATTGCAACTGCGCGTCCAGAAGGGATTGGTGGTGCCTTGCACACCAATCCCGATGACGAATTTGCCCAATTTCTTGAGCTTCTGCGCGACTGCGATATAATCGCTATCGCCTCCAATGATGACCACATGGGTAATATGTGGGTTTTGGTACGCATCTTCAAGGGCGTCCATCGCAAGCCGAATATCGGCTCCATTCTTGGCATAGGCACCCTTTGGGTAGAGTTGAATGAGGTCAATGGCGTGGAGCAGTAACTCGTTTTTATACACCCGATAGAACTGCCAATCATTATAGGCGCGGTTAATCACCACATCGCCCAACGAATAGATGTA
>CAIRDL010000163.1 GCA_903877345.1 uncultured Oscillochloris sp.
AGCTTGGAGGTACGCTCGATGTCGCCCCGCAGCGCCGCCTGAATGTAGTCCATCACATGGATGCCTTGGGGGCAAGCGCGGGTGCAGGTGTTACAGGCGACACAGCCAGCAATCTCGGGGAAATGCCGCAGGATTGTGTTCGCCTGGGGCGTAAGCGCCTGAAGATCATACGGCTTGGTCGGCAGCGGCATAAAGGGCATCTGGATGAGGCTCATCCCGTCTTCAACCAGAGTTTGGCAGGCCAGGGCGGTGAAAAGGCGGTGGCTGCCATCGCGCCGATAGAGCGTCGGGCACGCGCCGCAGAAGCCGCCGCGACAGCCCGCGCCGCGCACGAGCTTGTAGCCGGCATACTCGATGGCGGCCATAATTGTCAGCCCGCTCGGCACACTGTACGGCTTGCCCATCAGTTGCATCGTAATCAGCGGGACATACTCGGTCATGCCGGGTCTCCTTTCGCGTGGATCAGGTCGTGCTGCTGGAGCAGCGGCAGCAGGTCAGTGTGATGGGTTTCGAGGCCCAATTCGCCCGGTTCCAGTCCGAAGGCGAGACCCATCAATTGGGTGTAGTAGAAGACCGGCAGGGGCGCGGCGTCGGCGCCCTGAAGTGTGTCAAAGTTGAAATGGCAAAGGGGGCAAGAAAGCACCAGCGCCTCGCCGCCCCGGTCGCGGGCCTGCGCCGCCGTTGCCGTGACGCGCTCCGCCACCAAGGTTTTGCGGTCAACGACGTGATACGCACCGCAGCACTGGGTCTGGAGCGGGCCTTCGACGACGGTAGCGCCCAGGGCTTCCATCAGGTCGCGCAGCACGGTGGGGGTTTCGGGATCGTCAATGCCAACCTCGGACGGGCGCAACAGCTTGCAGCCGTAGTAAGGATAGACGGTGAGGCCGCGCAATGGGTGGCGCACCCGTGCCCGGATTTTCGCCATACCGATGCGGTCGCGCAAGATTTGGAGTAGGTGCAGCACCCCGGCATCGCCGTTGTAGCTCAACTCACCGCTGCTGGTGGCGCTCATCGCTGCGATCTGGTCGGGATGCTGGCGGGCGAACTGATTGGCGCGGGCCAGCGTGTTGAAGCACATATCACAGAGCGTCGCCACCTCGGCGTCACCGGCCTCGCGCAAACGGGCGAAGACGCGCACCGGGGCCATTTGGCGAATGAGGTTGTCGCTGGTCATGGAGTGGACAACGCCGCAGCAGTTCCACTCGGCCATTTCGCGCAACTCAACGCCCAAGGCCCGCAGCACGGCCAGCGCCGCAGTTTCGTGCTGGCGCGCTGAAGCTTTGATGGTGCAACCGGGATAGTAGGCGATTTGCATGCGGGAGTCCTTTGGATTGTAGATTTTAGATTGCAGATTTTAGATTGCAGAAAACGAGATGCTATCGGCTAGAGCGGGCCTACGGGAATTGGAGATCTGTTCGTTTGCCTTAGTTTTGAGACCGCAAGACCGCCGTTAGAGATCTGTCAGATGCGCGCAACGGACAATCTTGCTTCCACGCAGGTACTCCTGAGCGCGCATCTGTTATAGCAGTCCGATCCAGGTTGTGAAGAGGAGTCAAGGCTTCAGCCGGCTAAAGCCTCGACTCCCCTTCACGACTCCAAGAGGATTGCTATAGGTCTCAGGTTGACCAGCATGGGCTTGCTTCAATCTACAATCTACAATCTACAATCTACAATTAGCTTAGCCGGTGTTGCGCCGCAAACTAGCAACCAGAGCCATCGCGGGGAGTTCGCGCAGCGCGGCGTCGGGCAGTTGCGCCACAATGAGGTGGTCGCCGCCCTCTTGGATGCGGATTTGGCGCAGTGCGCCGATGATGCGGGCGACATCAATGCCCCGGGGGCAGCGCTGGGTGCAACTCTCGCAACCGACGCAAATCCAGAGCATGCGCCGCTCAAGCACCCCCGGCACGCCAAAGCGCAAATGGCGGATGAGCGCGTCGGGCAGCAGATCCATTTCGGCGGCGAGGGGACAGGTTGCCGCGCAGGTGCCGCATTGGTAGCAGCCACCCAGGCTTTGTTCGCTCAACGCTTCGACTTTGTGAAGCAGTTCGTCAGGGCCGCCGCCCGCCCGCATGGTAATCGTGATCATGCTGTCTCCCCACGCCCGCCGCAACTAGCGCCGTCTTGGCTTTCGGGTGCGCTGAACGCCGGTGTGCTGTCCTGCTCGTTCTTGCGGCAGATCAGGCTGAGCGGAATGTTCTCTGGACAGACGCGCTCGCACTCGTCACAGCCGGTACAGCGCCCCGCCAAGTGGTAGGCGCGCATGACATGATATGCGAAAACGCTCGTTGGCTCGCGGGTCTGGCGGCGGGGGTCGTCGCGGGCCAAAGTCAGCGGGCATTGCTTACAGTAACA
>CAIRDL010000164.1 GCA_903877345.1 uncultured Oscillochloris sp.
AGTCTTGCAGACGGATTGCGTCAGGGCGTTCAGATGCGAGCGGCACTTTTGGCACATTTCAGCGTAACGTGCCTATGATGGCATACTGATGCGGAATGCGCTACGGGTTCTGCAAGACTTTACGTGGTGCCCCCTAAACATCAGCGTTCCGTCCAGAGTACCTTATAGTCGTAATAGACGCCGTCTGACGGTACCCACTTTGTCTGCACCGTGAATTTTGCTGACTTCCCCGGATCTAGGTTGCGTGTGGCAACAAAGGCGACCCCTTGTGCTGCACGTGTCTCCGTATCCCCAACACTTCCCCTTATCGTGATCTCCACCTGCACGTCGTAGGCAGTCTTTGCACCGACGTTCATCACGGTTCCGCTCCAGTACTCGTACCCATTGCTACGCGACTGTGCGATCTTTGAGACGAGTACCGGCAGAGGAGCGGGGTTCGTCTGGAGGCGAACTTCATCCTCCGGTGCGATCTTGATCCAGTCCTTGTAGACCCAGCCGGTAACGGTATCGCCGCTGGCCGACTTGCCCTGTATCTGATACCACTGGCCGCCCCGGTAGAGTACGTCAACAGTGGTGCCAGGGTCTGCACTAATAACCTCTTTTCCCTCGGCCTCATTGGGGACGTCTAAGACGCGAATCGTACGCATGATCCGTCCCGGCACCGTCTCACCTTCCGGTAACGGCGGAGCCTTCGTTGGCGCTGGCACCGCTGTCGGCGCTGGCACCGCTGTCGGTACTGGCACCGCTGTCGGGACTGGTGTCGCCGTCGGGACACTCGTGGACGAAGGCTCCAACGGCGGCGCAACCGTAGGCGTCGCCGCCTTCACCGTCGCCGTCAGCACCACCACCTGTGTCTGCACCCGCACCACCGTCACTTCGCGGACCACCTCGCGGGTCACCTCGACCGGCACCTGAGCAACAGGCTGACGACCGCACCCCGCAATGAAGCTGAACAACACCAGGACGAGCAGGCGGTGTCTCACGATGATCTCCTCACTAAAGGTTCGTAGGAGGCGCTTCAGCGCCGCGCATGGGCGTTCATCAAGGCTCGTAGGAGGCGCTTCAGCGCCGTGGGCCTCAACAGGGCGACGACGGTGCTGAAGCGCCTCCTACGAACACTGTGAGGAACCTATGCTCAAGTATATCGTTTCGACCCAGCGCAAATGTGGACGAGTGCGCCTTGATTTAAGCCGCAATTGTGCCGATACCAAATCTGTTCGTCGCTCGTAGTCAAGCAGTGCCATAGCTTGAGTGGCAAGCAAGACTTACGTGCGCGCCATCAACTGAACCATGCCGCCTTAGACATGGTTCAGAAGCGCGGCTTTGCGGCTTTGCGTCAGATCGCTAGACTGTCAAGCTCGTCAACGTCGTTCGCCGTGGGGCTGAAGCCCTCGGCTCCATGTACCAAGCCTGCTAAAGCAGGCGCGATTAGCCCGCGCAGGCGGGCTTTGTACCCGCAGCCTCCCGGCGGGCGCGGGAGCTTCCTGCGGCAAATCCAAAATCCTACTACTTCCCGCCAGCACTTGGCGCGAGCAGGCGCATCGCCGCGTTAATCACGGGATCATCGCGTTCGCTGAAGCGCGTCCAGTCGTCAAGCACGGCGACATCGGGCTGCACCCCAACCCCTTCGAGACTATTCCCGCCAGCGAGTTTGAAGCCCTCTTGGGCGACCCAAAGGCGCGCACCGCCGGTCAGTTCGTAGGAATAAATCGTCTCGGTATTGCCCGCCGAGGGCGTTCCCACGACCACCGCGCCCGCCTGACTCTGCAGCACGGCGGCGAGCAGTTCGGCGTATGAGGCGGTACCCCCATCAATCAAAACAACCAAAGGCAGCCCGCGCAGGTCGGGGCGACCATTCGGGTCAATGCGTAGCGGCGTATCTTCCTTGCGATTCGTAAAACTGCCCACCACGCCGCTCGTAAAATGGCTGAGGATGCCCGTAAGCACACTGCGCCAACCGCCGGGGTTGCTCCGCAAATCGAGAATGAGACCACGCAGGGGGCGCGGCGCGACGATAGAGGCGAGGGCGGCGCTGACTTGGCGATCCATATCACTGACCCAGAGCGTCGTGACATTTAGGTAGCCAATCTCACCCGGCAACCGACGGGCCGTAGGGATGATCCGACCCTCGACCCGGCGGCGCGTAATAACGATGTCGCGGCTTTCGGCACCGGGGCGCACCACCGTCAGGCGCACCTGGCTGCTCTCAGGACCCTGAATGTCGGCATCGGCGTAAAACAGGCCGTCAATGGCGACAATCCGGTCGCGGGGACGCAGGCCAGCGCGTTGCGCCGGGCTGTCGGGGAAGACATGCTGAATAAGCAGCGCATCGTGGAGGGGCAGCGCGAGTACGCCAATGCCCACCTGCTCCTCATGCCCGCTGCTCAACTCATCTTGGCGCTGGGCAGCATGTGGCGGGAGCAGGCGCGAATGACCGTCGCCGAGGCGCGTCACCATCGCCGCCAACAGTTGGTAGAAGACCGCGTCGGTTGCGGCCTGCTCACTTTGCGGCTCAAACTCAGTCCGCACCGCCGTCCAATCAATGCCGCGAAAATCCGGGTAGAGGTAATGTTCACTGATGGTTGTCCAGACCTCTGTAAAGATCTGGCGGCGGATCGTAAGACTCAGCGGAGTCGGGGTGGGCGGCGCGGTTGGGCTTGGCGCAAGCGTTGGGGTGATTGGCGCACTGGCAGGCAGGGGCGTCTGCGTTGCTGCCGTGGCGGCAGGCAGCGCAGGGATACCCGTCACCGCCGCCGCAATGGCGACCGGCGTGTCCGTTGGGCGCACCGGGGCAGCGGGGGCGGTCGCTACACACCCCACCAGTACCAGGGCTGTCAGACCAAAGAACACAACTTTCACGGCGCAAACACCTTTACTACTCCGTCGCAAACGCCGCCGCCAACACCTGCCCCGCCAACTCGGCCCCGGCGTGACTGCCCTCACCGCCGCGCTCAAGCATCACCGCCACTGCATAGCGCGGCGCATCAAGCGGGGCCACCGCGATAAACCAGGCATGAGGCGGCTGCCCCGGCACATGTTCCGCCGTACCAGATTTACCACCGACCAAAATCCCCGGCGGCGTGTAGTCGTCCACACTCTTCCCAAAGCCATACTGCGCCACCGCCCCCATATTGGCCCGCATAATCCGGGCGGTCTCCGGCGACATGGTGGTGCGAATGGCGCGGGGCGAGTGGGCGAGAATCACCCCGCCGTCGGGACGAGTCACTTTTTGCACCAAATAGGGCTGCATCATCACGCCATCGTTCGCCACCGCTGCGGCTACCAGCGCCATCTGGAGCGGCGTCACCAGCAGTTGGCCCTGCCCGTAGCCCGTGTCGGCTAACGCCCGTGGATAGGTGAGAAAGTCTGCCTCCACAGAACTCAAGCTCTGCGCCGCAGGCAGGTCGGTGAACGCACTGTAGCTGGAACTCCGCTGTGGTTGGGGCGGCAAAATGTCGAAACGGCTCGCCGTCTCACTCAGCAGTTCAGGCTTCAGCCGGATGGCGTATTGGGCGAAGGCAGTGTTGCACGAATAGGCGTACACCCGTTCAAGACTCGCCGGCTCGCCAGTTAGCCGTGCCAAGTTCGACACCGCATTCACCACCGGGGGCGCATCTGCCTCGGGCTTAAACGTCTCGGGACAGGTGATTGTATTCGGCTGGCCGACCTCTGGATGTTCTAACACACCAATCGCCGTCACGGTCTTGAAGATCGAACCAGGCGGATAAAGTCCCTGCGTGGGCCGGTTGAGTAACGGTTGGCCTGCACTGGCGGTCATCAGTTCGCTCCAATAGTGCCCAACGCGCAGATTCTCAGCTTCCCAATCGCTTGTTCCAGGGTCAAAGCTGAGTTGGCGCGGGTCAAAACCGGGCTGACTGACCAGCGCAAGGATGGCCCCGGTGCGCGGGTCAAGGACGACTACAGAGCCGGTGCGCCCGCCCAGGGCTGCTGCTGCCTGCGCCTGGAGTTCGGCGTTGAGCGTGAGGGTCAAATCATTGCCCCGTGGCGTTCCGCCGACAAAACGCTCGCGGAGGCGCTCCCACTCATTACCCCACTGGCCGGTGAGGTATTCGGCGTAGGTGGCTTCAAGGCTGCTTTGGCCGTAACGGGTGCTAAAAAAACCGACGACATTGCTGAACGCTGCGGGGTCGTAGCGGTCAGCCAAGGGGTAGGTGCGCCGCCCGAAACCGTCCACCGCCTCACTGTCAACGAGCACCTCGCCCTTCCGGTCGAGCATCCGCCCGCGCAAGATGCGTTGCGAATCGAGGACGGGACGCACATTGCTGCTCGTGCTGCCATCAGCATTGACGACGACATGGGCGTAAATCGCACCAGCCAACACCACTTGCTGGCGCAAAAGTTGCAGACTGAGCATGCCAAAGCCCACCAAAATGCTGAGGCCGACATTGGCGATGTTGCGAGGCAAGGTACGCGGCGCTGCGGGCAAACTGAGCCAAGCGGCGAGGCCGATCAGGGGTGCTGCCGCCCACAGGCAGAGTAGCCAGCGCACATCGGCTTCGAGCGGTTGGAGCATCCCGTAGCCAATCAAGCTAACGGCCCCAAGCGTACAGAGCGCACGCAACGCGAAGCGCACGGTCATGCTAGGGTCTTTCCACTAAGCGAGGCAGGAAATTTAAAACATCCCGTCACCGTTTGACCCGTGATGCGTGATCCGTGAGTGGGCCATGCCATGACCGATCACGGATCACGGATCACGGATCACGAGTCACGACGGAACAGTTGAAAAGA
>CAIRDL010000165.1 GCA_903877345.1 uncultured Oscillochloris sp.
CTACCACCCCACCACCGGCAGGTACGTCCGTTCTGGCACCAGCACATCCAGCGTGAAGGTGTCGCTGGACGAATCGGCGTTCGCCGCCGTAAGGTAGGCCGTGCTGGGGATCAGCATCCCCGCCGCCGCCCGGTCAACCCGCACCGTGAAGCTGATCGTCTTGGTGGTGTCCAGCGCCACGTTGCTCGGCCCCCACGTGATCGTGCGCCCCGTCAGGGTCGCCGTGTCTTGCGTCAGCCATGCGCCAAAGGTCAGGCTGAGCGGCAGCGTGATGGTGAGCGTGCCCTGTTGCACCGCCGCCTCGCTGCCATTCACCAGGCTAAGCGTATAGGTGAGCGTCTGCCCTGGCATGATGGTGCGGGCGTCAACCGTTTGGGCCACGAACGGGAAGGCCAAGTTCGCCACGCGCACCTGCACCTCAGAACTGACGCTGAACGCGCCATCTTGCACCGTGTAGGTAAAGGTGTCGTTCCCCAGGAAATCGGTGGTTGGCGTGTAGACGATGGTGTCACCGTACAGCACCGCCGTGCCGTGCTGCGGTGTGCCAATGCTCAGAGTCAACGGGCTGCCATCGGGGTTGCTGATGCCGAGCAGCAGTGGCGCGATGCTGAGCGGCGTATTGGCTGGCGTGGTCATGCTGATGACGGTGAGGCTCGGCGGGCCATTGAGACTGAATGCGACTTGGGCGCTGGCGCTGGTGTCGCCCAAGGTGTAGGCGGCAGTGTTGATGATGGTTTGTCCCAGATAGGCCGCCGCGCTGCTGGCTCGCACCGTGAAGCTGATACTGGCGCTGCTGCCGACCGCAAGTGCCGCCGGTTGCCATGTGATCTGCGTACCAACCAAGATCGCCGTGCCTTGGCTGATCCAACTCTCGAAGGTAACGCCCAAGGGCAGCGTGTCGCTGACCACGACACCGCTGGCGGGTGCTCGGCTGGCGTTGTGCAGCGTCACTTCGTAGGTGAGCAGCGTGCCGCCGGGGATGGTCTGGAGGCCAACCGGCGAACTGGCCCGCGTCTCGATCCAGACGCTGATCGGCACCGGGAAGAGCGCATATTCACCCACGCGAGTGAGCGTAAAGCTGCGCGTGGTCGCCGTCTGGCCTGCGGTCGTCACGCCTGCGGTGGTCCACACCCCGGCGCTGGCGTCGAAGCGGCGCAGTTCCAGCGCTTCAGTGCTGGTGAAGGGAATGGTGAGCGTGACGGGCGCAGTGAAGGCGAAATCGGGCAACGGCTCGAAGGTACCGTCGCTCGCCGCACTGAGGCTGAAGTTCATAAGTGCGGGCGCGGTCGCAACCGCCGGGTCGTAGTAGAGCCATGTGGGCTGAGCAAGCGCCCCGCTGGGCAGGTCGAGGGTGACGGTTCCCCCTGCGGTGTCCCAACTCAAGGGCTGGCTGGCGAGGGTGGCTGCTGTCTGGAGCGTGGCCGGTCTGGAAGTGCTCACAAGCGTAAGCTTGCCAACGAACTCGTAGGCTCCCACGGTACATGGCCTCCCACGCATCATGCCTACGAGGTCGAAGACGGGGAAGCAGGTGGTGCCAATTTGTAGCCCGATGGGGTTGATGATCCTCCCTAAGACACTACGCACTGTCACCAGTGCAATGCTCTTTTTGTTCGGACTGATCGAACTGGTTATGGCCTTCATCGTGCCGTAGTACTGGTGCGCGGACGTATTCCCGCTGGCGGTGTTTCCATCCACCAGACTGTTGATGAGTGAGATTGACCCACCGGCGCTGTATAGCCCGCCACCACTAACGATGGCGCTATTGTACAAGAGGGAGACGCTGCTCAATATTGGAACACCACTGCTGTTGTATACCCCGCCGCCGTTGGTAGCACTGTTGTTGTTGAAGATGACATTGTCCAGCGTCGGGTTGCTGGTGCTGTTGTACATCCCCCCGCCGTTGCTGTACGCATGGTTGCCCTCAAAAGATGTATTGAGCAAACTCGGGTTGCTGGTGTAGTTGTACACCCCGCCGCCATTGCTGGCACGGTTGCTGCTGAAGGTGACACTAGACAACGTCGGGCTGCTGTTGACGTTGTACATCCCCCCGCCGTCGCTGGACGCATAGTTGTTAGTAAAGGAGGTATTGAGCAAACTCGGGTTGCTGGTGTAGTTGTAAACCCCGCCGCCGTTGGTGGCCTTGTTACTGCTGAAGGTGACATTGGACAGCGTCAGGTTGCTGGTGTAGTTGTTGTACATCCCCCCGCCATAGTTGGCATAGTGGTTGCGGAACGTGACATTGGTGAGCGTCGGGCTGCTGTGCTCGTTGTACATCCCGCCGCCAGCTTTGCTGCCGTTATTGTTATCAAAGGAGACACCGAGCAGCATCGGGCTGCCTCCGTTGTTGTACATTCCCCCGCCATAGATGGCAATATTACTGCTGAAGGTGACATTGGTCAGCCTCGGGCTGCTGTTCTTGTTGTACATCCCGCCACCGTTGCTGGCGCGGTTGTCGCTGAAGGTGAGATTAGTGAGGGTCGGGCTGCTGTTAGTGTTGGACATCCCCCCGCCGTTGGGTTCACTATATATATCCGTATACCCCGCCACGATACTGAACCCATCCAGCACCGTACTCGTCGTCACATTGGTGCTGCGTACCACATGGTAGGCATTCATACCGGCGATTCTAGGCAGGCCGGTCTCGCTATCGGTCGTATCGTTCTGTTCCAGATCGCCACTCAACACCGTCCGGTTGGTCGTCCAGTTGCGTTGGTCGCGGCTGGCCTCGCTGCCAACAAAACCTCCGTAGATCGCAACCCCGTCCTTGAGGGTGAAGGTTGAGGTGACGAAATCATTCCTTTGCCCCGTGCCCTCATCGGGGTAGTAGATCCCCTTGGCGACCCAGATCTCCGTACCCGCAGACGCGGCAGCGAAAGCGTCTTGCAGCTTCGGGTAGGCATTCGCCCACGAGGAGCCATCCCCCGTGCCCGTCGCGGCGCCGTTGACATAGAGCAGCTTGGCTGGGGGCGTGGCGGTCTCCGTTGGTGTGGCGGTCTCCGTTGGCGTGGCGGTCTCCGTTGGCGTGACGGTCGGCGTGGCGGTCTCCGTTGGTGTGGCGGTGTCCGTTGGCGTGGCGGTCTCCGTTGGCGTGGCGGTGTCCGTTGGCGTCGCCGTCGCCCCTCCCACGGTCGTTGCACCGCTGACCCAGTTCGAGGTGCTGCCCGTTAGCAGGAAGTTGTTCAGCGTGCCAGTGTTTGCGCCGCCGCTACTCATGTCGCTTGCCATGATGGTGTTGGAATTATCCCCGTCGGCGATGCCTTGGTTGAAGGGGTAGTAGGCCACCAAGCCAGCCTCGCTGCCCGTAAGCTCTATGTCTTTCGCGGCGAGAATCTCGGCCTGGGTACGCGCCACACTCCAAACCCGTAGCTCATCAAGCGTCCCGGCAAAGGGATTTTGCGCGGTGCCGTCTCGACTGCCGATATACGCTGCTCCGCTCGTCGTTGCCAGCGGAATGGGCGCACCATTCCCGATTGGGTTGAGCACTGCCCCATCCAGATAGACACTGACTCTGGCAAGACCGCCACTCACACTGTTACTCCCCGGATAAACGACCGCAAGGTGGTGCCATGTGTCCGTAACGAGTGTGGCCGCCCAGGTGGCAGTGTCTGCACTCGTTGTGCCAACTTCGACCACAATACCCTGCGTTCCGATCCCCACGTTTACATAGGCACTGTCCACGCCGGTGTTGCCATAGGCAAAGAGCACGTTCGTGGTGGTGATACTCGTATTGGCAAGCGGCAACTTCACCCACGCCTCAATCGTGCGGGCGCTATCACCAAGCGGGGCGTTGGTCAAGGTCGCGATCGTGACGGTGTCGTCAATGCCATCAAAATCAAGGGCGTTGTTGGTCGCTGCCGTGGCAAAAGAACCGAGCATGCCGAGCACGAGCAGGGCGACGAGGAGTGAGCCGAAGCAGAACCGGGTTGACGGACGCATCGTGATCTCCAATGTAGGGCGAACGGTGAGCAGAATTTAGTGCCGTTTGCAGCCGTGGCCCTCCCCCATCATAGATCTACGCCCCGCGATGTCAAGGGCAAAAGCGCCCCAGGGCTGATGCAACGTCACGGTGTGGTACCAACCCTACCGCCCGCCGGGAGGCTAATGAGTCTGGCAACGAGGTTTTCTTGCAAAGGTGCTGGCTTCGACAAGCTCAGCCAACGGACGCGAAGCCACCAGCTTTCGTTCTTCCTGTTCATCAGCCCCACGGCGAACGACGTTGCATCAGCCCTACCGCCGCTCCTCAACGCTAGACACTGACCCGCCAGCGCCGTATAATCAAAGACGCGAGGAGCGAAACGCGCCGCAGATCCAATGGTCTGCGGCGTTTTGCATGTCCAGCGCTTGGGATTGCTGCCCAGGGTGTAGAGACTAGGATGTGATTCGCGGGCGCAAATGCGTGATTCGCGCGTGCAAGGGCGCGAACGTAGGGGCGAAGCAGCGCCTGGGGCTGTGATGGGTAGCGCATGACATGTTGGAGGCACTGCTTCGCCCCCTACGGGGTCATTCGTCCTCTACGGGTAGCGGGCAAGGCGGTACGAAGTGCCTCGCGGGCGCTACTTCCTTCCTAGGACTTCTAC
>CAIRDL010000166.1 GCA_903877345.1 uncultured Oscillochloris sp.
ATCTTGAGCAGCACAAAGACGAGCTTACGGCGCTCCAGTTGCTCTACAGCCAGCCCTATCAGCAGCACCGCCCGACCTTCCAACAGGTGCGCGAGCTGGCCGAACGGCTTCAGCCGCCGCCGTTGAACCTGACGACCGAGACGCTCTGGCGGGCCTACGCCCAATTATGAGCGCTGGCTGGCACAGCAGACCGCGCAGGGGCGAGCCTTCCCTTCATACCGGTGCAGCGCTGGTGGCGCGACCGCATCGCCGAATACATCGGCGTAAATCTCGCCATCACGCCGGAGGATCTGCGACAAGGGTGGCCGCATTGGTGTACCCTGCGAACCTTGGGGCTGGACTGGCAGACCCTGGTGGATGAACTGAACGAAGAATTGGCGGCGTAAGGCATGGTTCAATCTAGCTTGACAGTCTAGCGATCTGACGCAAAGCCGCAAAGCCGCAAAGCCACAAGGAACGTGTGGTGCGATTACAGGTCGCAACTGTCAAGCTGAAATGGCCGATTCTGAACCATGCCTAAGCCCATTACTCACAAGTTAAGGTTTCGGCGGGTTTGTCAAGGGCCAGATTGCGCCCTGAGCCACTTCGGCTAAACTAGAGGCATGAGCGAGAAACCCAAACCTAAAAAGGCACTACCGCAAAAGGCACGCTGTCACGCTGAGCGCAGCGAAGCGTCCCGGTCGGGATTCTTCGCTCCGCTCAGAATGACAAGACACCTCACAGCGTTCCTTTTGCGGTAGTGCAGTTTAAGCTTCGTCATACGCCAAATGGATTACATCTGACGAAACAACGACCCACGTTGCGCCCAGGCCCATGCATTTTCAGGGTCAAGCTCGATAGCGCGGGACAAGTCAATAAATGCCTCCTCAAAGATCTCCATGGACTGATACGCTGCCCCGCGCCGACCGAGCGTCCACGAGTCTTTGGGGTTGAGTTCGAGGGCATGCGTGAAATCGGCGATGGCCTCATCGAATTGCTTGAGTTGGCGGTAGCACTCGCCCCGTTCGGCCACGGCCCACCCGGCTTCGGGGCGCAACTCGAGGGCGTGGCTCAAGTCGGCAATCGCTTCCTCGTAACGTCCGAGGGCGCGGTAGGTCTGGCCGCGACTACCGAGCGCCCAAGCGTACTCGGGGCGTAATTCAATGGACTGCGTGAAGTCGGTGAGCGCCTGCTCATACTCGCGGCGGAGCCGGTAAATCTCACCGCGTTCGGCGTACGCTCCACTGTGACGCGGATCAAGCGCGATGGCGCGGCTAAAGTCGGCCAGGGCTTCGTCTTGGCGCCCGGCACTCCGGTGGAGTGTACCGCGCTGCATGATTACCCAGACATATTCGGGGTCAATTTCGAGTGCCCGCACAAAGTCGGCGAGGGCTTCATCAACTTGACCCGCCGAACGATAGGCCGCGCCCCGACTACCGAGCGCCCATGCGTATTCGGGGTCAATTTCAAGGGCGTGGTTCAGATCATCGAGCGCTTCGTCAAGCTGTTCGAGCAGACGGCGCGACTCGCCCCGTTCGGCGAAGAGCCACGCCTGCGGGGGCGCAAGCTCAATGGCGCGGTCGAGGTCGGCGACGGCTTCGGCGTAACGGTTCTGTTCGCGGTAGCAAATGGCGCGGTGGCCGATGGCCCAGATGTATCCCGGATCGAGGGTGATGGCACAGGTAAAGCCAATGATCGCTTCATCGTAGCGGCCCAACGCCTTGAGGGTTTCGGCCCGTTCGGCGGCCACCCAAGCCATATCAGGCTTGAGCGCCAGCGCTCGTTCGAAGTCGGCCAGCGCCTCGGGGTAACTCCGCATGGCGCGATAGGTCTGGCCGCGACTACCAAGCGCCCAGGCGTATTCGGGGTCAATTTCAATCGCCAGGGTAAAGGCGGCGACGGACTCAGCGTGGCGGCGCAAGAGGCGTAGCGTCTCGCCCAATTCGGCCTGCACCGCCGAGTCATCAGGCTCAATCTCGGCGGCATGTTGGAAATCGGCCAGCGCCTCTTCGCGGCGGCCCTGGTCGCG
>CAIRDL010000167.1 GCA_903877345.1 uncultured Oscillochloris sp.
CCGTCCCCGTGCGCCCAATGCCGCCCCGACAATGAACATAGACGGTGTGCCCGGCGGCAAGAGCGGCGTCGAGCGCGTCGAGCACGGCGCGCATCATCGCCGGACTGGTTGGAATGCTCCCATCACGTATGGGCATGCGATGGTGAAGCGCCTCACGCCCACGCGCCGCTGCTGCCTGGGCCAGCACGTCGGCGTAGGGAGCGAGTTCGCCCGCTTCAGTCAAATCGAGGAAGCAGGTAATCCCCGCGTCAAGATGGCGGGCGATCCGGGCTTGGGCGTCACCGCGCCCCTTTGACCCTGGGTATTCGCCTGCGATCACCTGTGGCGCAACGCGGTAGCAATTGCCGTGGGGGAGCGGGGTGGGCATGGGCTGTTTGTCTTTCCTATTGGTGACGGGAACCGAGCCGACTCTCTGCTATCCAAAGGGGCGGGCGCACATGCGCTGGTCTGGGTCACGCGCCGGGAGGCTACGGGTACGAAGCCCGCCTTTGCGGGCTGATCGAGCCTGCTTCAGCAGGCTTGGTACACGTAGCCGAGGGCTTCAGCCCCACGGCGAACCCATCATCAGGTCGGTGATCGTGTCATCGGCAGCGGCGCTCGACAGATACGCGACGATCTGGTCAAGCGTGTAGTCTTGTTCGCGCTTGTCCACGCCGAGGGCCATCCGCGTCTGTGCGTCAAGGGCGACCGGCACGATCCGCGTCATTCGCATGGCCGGGTGCTTGGTGCCTGGGGTGACGGTCGTTACGGCTTGAGCAAAGAGCAGGTGGGGCAGCACGACGGGTTGCTTCACGAAGGCCGGCGAATGCGTGTTGACCAGCAATTGGCGCAGGGGCTCCTTGGCCTGACCCGCATCGTCGAAGTCGGTGGCGAGGCTGTGCAGCAGTTCGGCGATGCGCTGCAGCCGAAAGGGATGCACGCCATTTTCTGGCTCTTCAAAACAGAGCACGCCGTGGTGCTGCGGATCATTCTTCAGGGTGACGAGGGCGAGCATCCGTAGGGTGCCGTCTGAGAGCACCCGTGAGGAGAAGGCACGCCCATCCTCAGTTTTCGCCCAGACAAGGTAGCGGTTCCGGGCCTGATCGGCTTCGACCACGACCGTAATGATCCCAGGGACGAGGTTGGCAAGATCGCGTGAAACATCATTGAGCAGCAGCGGGTCGCTGGCCTGCATGCGGGCGAGCGCATTGGGCAGATTGCTGCCATCAGGGGCCACAAAGGGGTGGTTCAGCATAGGGCTAGGTTCGCGCAGCACTTGCGGGTTGAGTTGCAGAAAGCCCCATGCGCGGATCTCCTCACGCACCGCGAAGGCATGGGGGAATTCAGTATTACTGACCCCACTCAGCACCGTGCGCTCAACCCGCTCCGCCACGCTTACTTTGCGGCCACCGTGCCCATCTTGATGCAGCGAGATCGTCGCAATGCCATCCTTGAGTTCGGTAGAGATGAAGGCTTCTTGGCGGCCCCGTTTGGGCGTTGGAAGCCAGAGTTCGCGGCGTTCGTGCAGCAACCGCTTGATCCACAGATCTTGGTCGCGGGGCAGCGCCTTGAGACTCTCATGGACGACATACAGCCGTTCAAGACCGCGCTCATCATCCCGCCGCTCAACCTCCAAATGGTAGCGCATCCGCGTGTATTTCAGCTCCTCCTCGGCCCCCCAACTATCCCGTACCTGCCGGTCAACGAGGAGTTCAACCACGAGGCGCAGGCGGGTGGTGATGGCGCCATCGGGGAGCACGGCGAAGAGTTCGCCAGCTTCACCGCGCAGATCTTGAAAGGCCGTTCGCAAATCTACCTCAGCGAGTCGGGCAAGCAGGCGCAGACTGTCGAAGAGGTTGCTTTTGCCCACACCGTTCGCCCCCACAATCACCTGGAATGGGCTAAGGTCAAGTGTGAAGTTCTGAAACGTCTTGAAGCCGTCAAGCTCAATCCGTGTGATCATTTGCCCTCTGCCCCCTCGCTTCCCTGCTTCCCCTTGCGCCTTTGCGGCTTCGCACAGCCCTTCGGGTCGTGCCGCCCCTGCTTCCTTCAGCGCCGTCGCCGCACCCGCGATCAGCCGATTTGGCGTGCTACAATGCGCCCAACCACAACCGCAAGCACCATCTGGAGGCACCTATGCCGCATGTCACCCTCACGAACGACCAGGTCGTCGCGCTGGTCGAACAACTCCCGCCTGAGCAGAAGCGCGCCATGCGCTTCGTCCTCGCGAGTGACGCTCAGACCCGCCGCGCCGAGCGGCAGGGGTATGCCGAAGGTCGCCTACGCACCCGAGCGACCGAGCGCGGCCTGGATTGGGATGCCTTAGATGAGGATGCCCGCGAAGGGTTTGTGGATGATCTGCTCCACGAGGATTGCTGATACGCTGATGAGGCCCAACGATGGTTGATATTGAGATTACGCTGTCCCTGCCCGACAATTTGGCCCGCGAGGCGGCGGCGCGTGGGTTGCTCACTGCGACCGCGCTGCACCAATTGCTTGATGCAGAAGTAACGCGGCGGCGCAAGCTTGACCAGTTGTTCACGACCATGAACCAATTGGCTGCCGTGGATCTCCCGCCGTTGAGCGTCGAAGAACTGAATACTGAGATCGCGGCGGTACGCGCAGAGAGGCAGGCTCGCCGTGCGGGTGGTGCTTGATACGAACATCACCATCTCTGGTCTGCTCTGGCGCGGTGCGCCACGCCAAGTCATCGAGGCGGCGCGGAATGGGCAGATCGAACTCTTTAGTTGTGCCGAGTTGCTGGAGGAGTTGGAAGATGTCCTCCGGCGTCCCAAGCTCGCCGCACGGCTCGCGCAGATCGGCAAGGAACCGTCGGATTTGATCAATGCATATTTGGCACTACTTAGCGTCATCCGTGCACCTCCACTCCTTGCCCCGGTCTCAGTTGATCCTGACGACGATGTCGTTCTGGCATGCGCGCTCGCTGCTCAGGCTGCGGCGATTGTCTCTGGCGATGATGATCTGCTCAGGGTGCGTATGTTTCAGGACATGCCTATTCTCACCGCGCCTGAGCTGTTGGCCCGCCTTGCGCCAGCGGTATAGCGGAGCAACCAGATGGAGCTTGAAGCCTACTTTGACCACCTCGCCCCCGACGATATTCGCCTCAAGGGGTCTCGCATTGGGATCGAGAGTATCTTGTACGAATATGTCCACCGGGGGCAACCCCCCGAGGCCATCGCGGCACGCTTCCCGAGCTTGAGCCTCGATCAGGTCTACGCGACCATTCTGTGGTATTTGCGCGATCGTGAACGGCTCACCGCCTATCTTGCCGACTGGCTCGCTTTCAGCCAAGGTGCGCGGGAGGCGCAGGCACAAAACCCACCGCCGGTCGTCCTCAAGCTGCGCCAACGTAAGGCTGCACAGCAGTCGGCATCGTAGGGCGTCCCAATGCGTTACCTGCTTGACGAACATATTGACCCTGTGCTGCGCCGTGAACTGCTGCGTGCCGACCCAGCGCTGGAGGTGTGGATCATTGGCGATCCCGGCGCCCCGCCCCGTGGGACGCTCGACCCGGATATTTTGATGTGGTGCGAAGTCAACAATTTCTGTCTGGTGACCAATAACCGTAAGTCTATGCCGCGCCACCTTGCCGATCATCTTGGCCTTGGACACCATATACCGGGCATCCTGGTAGTAAACCTTACGATGACGATGGGGCAACTCATCGCCGAACTGGTGTTGATCGCCGGTGCCTCTAACGATGATGAGTATCGTGACCTCATCCTGTATCTCCCGCTGAGTTGAGCATGTCAGGTCGCGCCGCCTCAAAACATCCCCCCCTGCCCCTCATTTCCCTGCTTCCCCTTCCGGCTTTGCGGCTTTGCGGCTTTGCGCGAGCCCTTCGGATCATGCAGCCCCTCATCCACCTCTTCCGCATAGCGCGCATGGTTCAGCGCCAACAGCCGATCTAGCACCGCCCGTCGCGCCGCCTCGCTGATGGTGTAGCGTAGCCCTTGCTTCGTTTCGTGAAAGCCGTGCCCCAAGTCGAACTCGTGCCCTGAGCTTGTCGAAGGGCCCCACCCATACGCCGCTGCGACCGCGTTGTCCATCTCGACGTGTAAGCGCCGCAGTTCGGCGATGTCGGCGGCGGTTTCGCTGGGGTTGTGGAAGCGGTTGTAGGTCTTCGTTAGCCCTTCCTGGCGGGCGAGCATGATGCTTTGGCGATGGGTGTGGTACGTCTCGCCGATTCGGTCAAGAGTCTCACGCAAAGCCGCAAAGGCGCTAAGATTTTCTGCCCTTGGCGGCTTTGCGCCTTGGCGTGCGATCTCCGCTTCCACACCAGGCTCACGCAAAGCCGCAAAGGCGCTAAGATTTTCTGCCCTTGGCGGCTTTGCGCCTTGGCGTGCGATCTCCGCTTCCACACTAGGCTCACGCAAAGCCGCAAAGGCGCGAAGATCCGCTGCAGTTTCTTCCCTTTGCGGCTTTGCGCCTTTGCGTGAGCTTTCTTCTTGCAGGCACGCGGGGAAGGGGAAGGTCTCGAAGCAGTCGGAGGGGGTGTAGCGAAGGTCGCCTTTCATAGAGGAGGCATACTCACGCGCCCACATCTCGTGAAACACGCTTTGCATCACAGCCAAGTGGAAACTTTTACCGAGAGCGAATACATAAGTTGCGTGAGAACACACTGTTCCTGTTTCAGAAAAGGCAAAAGCCAACGTCCGACTTGTAGCCGCTACCGCCAACACCCGCCCCATCCCCGCAATCGTCGCGTAGAGGGCGGGGCGCTTATCAGCATAAATCCACCACTTCTGAGGCAAAGGCTTGCGTAGAATATATGCACCCTGCTCGTCTGTCCTAGTTCGCTCCGGCTTCACTTTCGCCCGCACAATCGCTATCAGGTCAGGGTAGGTCTCAGCCTGTTCCAACGGCCAATCGTGGAAGTTGATCACCCAGCGACTCGGCGATTGATCGGGGCGGCTGTTCAGATCTTCGCCATTGAGATAGGGGAAGAGCACTTCCCGGTTGCGCGGGTCTTTAGCAATGAGGGCCGCAGCCTCTTC
>CAIRDL010000168.1 GCA_903877345.1 uncultured Oscillochloris sp.
CGTGCAGTGTCGTGAGCATTTGCCAGCGGAAGCGTTGCTCGGTCGCATTGGCGGCGAAGAGTTTGCCGTGCTGCTACCCGGAAACACCAGCGCACTGGCTTGGGTTCAGCTTGAAGGCTTGCGCCAGCGCATTGCCACGACCGACGTTCTCACAGCTCTGCACCACATTCGTGTGACGATAAGCGCAGGCGTGACCGAGTGCCTCCCCGACCTGCCCCAAACCCTTGACCAACTGCTTGAGCACGCTGATCGCATGCTTTACCAAGCAAAGCATGAGGGGCGCAATCGGGTCTGTGCGGATTCCCTTGATCCAGAGCCAACCCTCACGACGGTTGTACCGACCCAAGCAACGGCTGCCCCATTGTGTAAACACTTCTGGCGACCAGCCCGCTCTAAGCGCAAACTACGGCGACTGTTCCGCTCCACCTCAGATGTAAGGTAGCAAGGTCAGGAAGAGCATCGCCAGTTGCCCATAGCGCAGCCCATGCCCGATGGGGCGTCCAGTGGCTACCGATGTGTTCGGCAACTGCCATAGGTTGCAACCATGTGACGAGAATCGGAATGGCATCAACTCGTTCGATCTGCAGGCTGCGGCGCATGGCGCTCCTCCTTGGCTTGCCGACTTACGTCGGTTCTACCACAGGAGGCCCGCGCTGCTGCCGATGGCGGCGAATCATGCGAAACCGCGCTCAACACTGTCGAAAGGTCAGAAAGCCAGCACGCACGAGAAGATCGCCAACGAACGTCCTTGTCTAGCCGCCAAGTTCCGCCATGCCACGTAGCTGCGGGCGCACACCCTCGGGCAACCCGTGTCCCCAGGGTTTCAGATGCACCGCGTGGCGAATAAGCTGCTCGACCTCCGCGTGGCTCGCCCCGTTGCGGATCGCCGCCCGGAGATCCACCTCGTGATCGCGCAGCAGACAGAGGTGCAAGCGACCATCAGCAGTGAGGCGCATGCGGTTGCAGGTTGCGCAGAAAGGGTCAGTCACGGCACTGATAAAGCCGAGTTTGCCTTGTGCCCCAGGCAGCCGGTAGCACCGCGCCGGGTCGGCTCGTTTCTGCTCACACGGTTCAAGCGTACCGAAATGCGCCGCAAGGCGGGCGAGCAACTCGGCGCTACTCACGACGCCCTCTTCGGCGAGTCCCGCCACGCCGCGCAGGGGCATCACCTCAATAAAGCGGAACTCCCACGGGTGTTCCAGCGTAAGCGCGGCAAGCTGCAGCACCTCGGCGTCATTCATGCCGCGCACAATCACCGCGTTGAGCTTGAGCGGATGCAGGCCCGCCGCTGCCGCCGCATGTACGCCGGCCCAGACTTCGGCGAGACTACCGCCGCGACTGATCTGGCGAAACTTCACCGGATCAAGGCTATCAATGCTGATATTCACGCGGTCAAGCCCCGCCGCTTTAAGCGGCCCGGCGAGCTTGGGTAAGCGCAAGGCGTTGGTGGTCATCGCAATCTGCTCGATCCCGGGGATGGCCTTCAGCGCCCGGATCAGTTCCACCAACTCGTGGCGCAACGTTGGTTCGCCACCCGTGAGGCGCAGCTTGCGAAAGCCTGCCGCCGCCGCCGCCCGCACCACCAACAGCAACTCGTCATTCGTCAGCAAGGCAGCGTGTGGGGCGTGCGGCAGGTCAGGGGTTGGCACACAGTAGACACAGCGCAGATTGCAGCGGTCAGTGAGCGAGACGCGCAGATAGTCAATCCGTCGTCCGTAGGCATCGTGGGCGGGCGTGTCGGTGGCGTAGGGTGCAGTTTGGTGCGGCGCAACGAAGGTAAGGGGGACGGTGCCTTGAATAGCTTTGGGGGGCAGCGCCATTGCATGTTGGCCTTTAGACAAGGCTCGTGACTACTTTACAGTTTGAACACGCACAAGGCGTTCGGCTGCGCTTGATCTGAAACCTGAACCCTAACCCCTGAAACCTTGTCTACAATCCACTCAAGCGGCCCCCACCTTCATCACGCTAATGCGCGCCGCAAGCTGCCGTGCGATGTGGCGAAAGATCTCGGCGTAAGCATCGGGGGCGGCACTAATCACGGCGGGCGTACCGAGGTCGCCACCCTCACGCACAGCCATACCCAACGGGATCTGACCGAGCAACGGCACATTCAGCCGTTGCGAAAGCTGCGCCGCACCGCCGCTCCCAAAGATGTCGTAGCGGTTGCCAGTGTCGGGCGCAATAAAGTACGCCATATTCTCGACAATCCCGAGCAGCGGCACCTCCACCTTGCGAAACATCTCCATCGCCTTAATCACATCAACGGTGGCGACCGCCTGGGGCGTCGTGACGATCAGGCTGCCGGTGAGAGGCAAACTCTGGGCCAGGGTCAGTGCAATATCGCCGGTGCCGGGAGGCATATCAATAATGAGGTAGTCGAGGGGTGCCCAGGCAACATTGTAGAGAAACTGCCGGAGCAACTGGCTGACCATTGGGCCGCGCCAGATGACGGGCTGGCTCTCGTCAATCAGAAAGCCCACCGAGATGAGCTTGAGCCCGTGACCGACGAGGGGCACCATCATCGCCTCGCCTTGTTCATTTTGGAACGCTTCAGGCTGCCCGCGTACTCCCAACATTGTGGGCAAACTCGGGCCGAAGACATCGGCGTCGAGCAGACCGACCTGGGCACCTTCTTGAGCCAGGGCGACGGCCAAATTAGCGGCGACGGTACTCTTCCCGACGCCACCCTTCCCGGCAGCGACGGCGATCACATTGGCGACGCCCGGAATCGGAGCTTGTTCGGGCAGACCAGCGGGGCGGCGCGTGTTAGCCGTAAACTCGATGCTGACCGTAGCGACGCCGGGCAGCGTGCGAATGGCCGCCTCAACCTCAGCGTGGATCTGGTCTTTCAACGGGCAGGCGGGAGTGGTCAACTCAATCACACACCTGACGTTCGGGCCGTCAAGCTGCACACTTTTGACCATCCGACGCGCAACGATGTCACCGCCGAGTTCGGGTTCCTGCACATGGCTAAGGGCGGCCAACACCTGTTGTTCGGTGAGTTGCGCGCCGTGGGGGAAAAGGCCCATAGATAAAGACTCCCGGTACAAGACAAGCCCAATTGGAGCGCCTTGCGCATACGTGCAATATAACACGTTACGGTGTGTTTCGCAATCGCAGACGCATGGGTCGTGACGCCTAATGCGTGATTCGTGATCAGCTAGGGCGCGACCCGGTCACGCATCACGGATCACGGATCACGCAGCTTCCCCTGGTTCATGGCAATTGCAGCACGGGGCAACTTCGGGTACAATAGAGGGTAGCAATACCCGACAGGGGTGTCAGGGAGGGCGCAGGCCCTCCTTCATCGTGGTTCGCACTCATCAGACGAGATTGTACGGAGGTTAAGCTAACGTATGCCCACCTATGTCTACGCCTGTGATGCCTGCGGTAAGCAGTTCGAGCAGTTCCAAAGTTTCAAGGACGAGCCGCTTACCGTCTGTCGCTGTGGGCAGACCGGCAAGGTTCGCCGCGTCATTCAGCCCGCCGGGGTCGTTTTTAAGGGTTCTGGTTGGTATATCAATGATAGTCGCGGCACCGCAAGCAGCACCGTTGTGAGTGAGCCAGCGAAGAAGGCTGATAGCCCCGATACTGCCACGAAGCCTGAGAAGACCGAGAAGACCGAGAAAATCGAGAAGAGTGATCCCGCTCCTGCCGCCGCGAGCGCCTAACCCCCGCTCTCCGTCAGTGGAGCAGTTCGGCACACCGACCGCTGAATGGGCCGCTCACCTCGGGTGCGTCTGTAGCTAGGGGCGCTGCGCTATGCAGCGCCCCTAGACTCGTTTCCGCTGTCGCATCCGTCGGCCTTTCTATTCAGCGGGAGGTTGGTTGTGGCGCTTTCTAGTGGGCTACGTTTGTTGCGCGATGATGTACGTGCGATTTTTCGCAATGACCCAGCGGCCCGTAATCTCGCCGAGGTGCTGCTCTATCCCGGTTTGCACGCGGTCTTGCTCCATCGGCTCGCCAACGCCCTTTGGCGGCGCGAGGTGCCTTTTCTCCCCCGCCTCATTTCCCAACTTTCGCGCTTCTTTACTGGGATCGAAATTCACCCCGGTGCGCGGGTTGGGCGCGGTTTCTTTATTGACCACGGCATGGGCGTGGTCATCGGCGAGACGGCGGAGATTGGCGATTGGGTGATGCTCTACCAGGGCGTGACGCTCGGCGGTACCGGCAAGCAACAGGGCAAACGCCACCCGACCCTTGAGGATCACGTCGTGGTCGGCGTTGGGGCTAGTGTGCTCGGCGCGATCACGATTGGCGCAGGTGCCCGCGTTGGCGGTGGAGCCGTGGTGGTTAAGAATGTGCCGCCGCACGCCACGGCCATCGGTGTGCCTGCCCGCGTCGTCGCCACCCGTGACCCCGCCACCGGCGAGAGCCGCCGCACCGAGCAACTCCCTGACCCAGAAGCCGAGATGCTCCGTGGTCTCCGTGCCAAGGTGCTGGAGCTTGAGGCTCGCATGACCGACCTCGAGGACACCACCCAGACCCATCACGTTGAACACCACCTGTCCTACGACGCGCTTCCCGCGAGTCTCTGGCGGACCCTTGATGATGATCGTGGCGACGAAGAGTATATGCTGGGCGCTGGGATTTAAGTGCCCTTTTCGAGCTTTATGCCAATTCATATTTACAATACCTTGGCCCGCAAAGTCGAGCCATTCGTCACCATTGAACCTGGCGTGGTACGCATGTATGTC
>CAIRDL010000169.1 GCA_903877345.1 uncultured Oscillochloris sp.
AAAGCCGCCCGCGAACTCGCGTGGTTCACCGGCGCCGAGGTGCATCCCGATACAGCCCGTCGCCGCACCGAAGCGGCGGGGGCCGCACTCGTCGCGCACGAAACAACGGAAGCGACCCGCATCCTTCACGAGCATCCCGCCCCGCCCTGCACCCCCGACACGCTCCTCCTCCGTGTGGATGGGGCCATGATCCCGCTCGTCCACGGCCAGTGGACGGAGGTGCGCACGCTGGCTGTCGGTGAGGTGCAGCCACCCCGCACGACGCCGGACGGCCCGGTCGTGGTGACCACCAACCGCTCGTACTTCTCGCGGCGTGTGGACAGCACCACCTTTGGCGACCTTGCGACGGGCGAACTCCATCGGCGTGGGATCGCGGGTGCCCGGCGCGTGGGTGCGGTCGTGGATGGAGCCGGGTGGTGCCAAACCTTTGTGGATCTGCACGACCCCGAGGCCGTACGCATCCTCGACTTCGCCCACGCAGCGGAGTAGCTCAGCACGATTGCCCAAGGGTCAGGATCGGACGGCCCACTGCTCAGCCCAGCTGAGCACGTCGCATTGCGCCGCTCGCTCAAACAGACGGGCCCAGCGGCGGTGTTGCCGCGCGTACGCGAGGTGGTCGCGAGCCAACCGGGCAACGCTGTGCTGACCAAGGCGCTGGCCTATCTGGAAGCGCGGGTTGCGCAGATGCAGTATCCCCAGTTTGTGGCTGAAGGGTGGCCTATCGGCAGCGGCATGGTGGAAAGTGCCAACAAATTGGTGGTCGAAGATCGACTGAAAGGGGCGGGCATGCACTGGGCCGACGCGAACGTCAATCCGCTCCTGGCGCTGCGCAACGCCGTTTGTAATGACCGTTGGGACGAGACCTGGACGGTGATTGAACACGAGCAACGCAGGGAGGTGGTGCTGCGACGGCACGGCATGCGCGCCCAACGTTCCGCACCCAAACGGTCGGAGGGTGTGGGCAAGGGCGGCCATGCGCTCCGTCATCATGGTCACGAACGTCTCCGATGTCTGGGCGGCTATGGTACGATCCGGCATGCCTTCCTCCGTTGCTCAGTGGGAACCACGAACCTCCACTGTATCAGGATCGGAGGAGGGCCGTTCAAAGTCTCTGACGATTCATGCCTGCACCCGCCGCGCCCATCCTACTTGACAAGTTGTGTTATCGCAACTATACTCAACACCGCAGTCACTAGAACCCACGGTTGTACGCGCCGCTACACCGCATCCGCCCACGCTTAACCCCGTTTCGTTGAATGCAATTTAAGATCTGATTAAAATGGCGCTACTCCTTCACCTCATGAAGGAGTCGTCTGGTGTCGCTTCCCCTAGGCTAGGAGCACAGAGCGATGCTCAAGCGAACGTCCCCGATCTGGGAGCAGGCCGAATCGCAGGCACCGGAGCCGCCCTCCGCACCTTTCGCGCACGATGCGGCCTTCCCTGAACTGTCCGAGAACCCTCGCCCAAGTGAGCCAACCCTTGACGCGGTGCAACACTATCTCCAAGAGATTGGCCGTGTCGCTTTGCTGACTGCCGCCGAAGAGGTTGCTTTGGCTGAGCGGATCGAGCGTGGGCGCGCTGCCGCAAGCTGCCTCATTCAAACAAGTGAGTTGGGGTTGCGCCGTTCGTTGGAACGTGACATACAGAGCGGCAACGACGCGCGCCGTCACCTGATCCAAGCCAACCTGCGCCTCGTCGTGAGTATCGCGAAGAAGTATGTTGGCCGAGGGCTCTCACTGCTCGACCTGATCCAAGAGGGTAATATTGGTCTGATGCGAGCGGTCGAGAAGTTTGATTACACCAAAGGCAACCGCTTCAGCACCTACGCGACATGGTGGATTCGTCAAGCTGTTACGCGGGCCATCGCCGAACAAGGCCGCACGATCCGGCTACCTGTGCATATGAGTGAGTCGGTCGGTCAAGTCAGACGTACCGCCGAGCGGCTCTCCCAATCGCTTGAACGCCAACCCATCGCCGATGAGATCGCCCTCGCCCTCGGCCAACCCATCGAGCGGGTGCAGCGCATCCTCGAAGCCGCCCGCCGCCCTGTCTCGCTCGAAACGCCCGTCGGCAATGAGGGTGAACATACCCTGGGCGACTTCCTGCCCGATGAGGAGGTGCCCTCGCCCACCGACTTTGCCGCTACCCAACTCTTGCGCCACGACCTCTCGGCTGCCCTCGATCACCTGAGCGAGCGCGAGCGCCGCATCATTGATTTGCGCTACGGTCTAGTTGATGGACACCGCCGCACCCTTGAAGAAGTTGGCCGCGCCCTTGGTATGACTCGCGAGCGCGCCCGACAGATCGAGGCCGAGGCTCTGCGCCGCCTCCGCAGCCCCGATATCGGCCTGCATTTGCGCGACTACCTCGAGTAGCCCGCGCCACCAAAGCGGAGA
>CAIRDL010000170.1 GCA_903877345.1 uncultured Oscillochloris sp.
GCGTAGCAACTTCTTCATCATCCAGACCCTGTTGCGCTACCGCAGCAACGCCGAGCTGCTCTGGCCCCCTGAACTGCGGGCGCGCATGGTCGAGGAGGTGCGCGGGCTGGCGGCGCTGTATGAGGGCGACATGCTACAATGAGCGCCAGAGCGCCAAGAACGTCACGTCAGGCGCGGCGGAAACGCTGTGGTGGCGAGGAGTGCGGCAATGACCGTCGATCAGCAGCGAGCAACCCGTAACAGCCTAGGGGTACCAGATAGCCCGATCTGGCGGCTGAGCATTGCCCAGTATCACCAGATGGTGCGGAGCGGCATTCTCACCGACGACGACCCGGTCGAGTTGCTTGAAGGGTGGTTAGTGACTACGATGCCAAAGAATCCGCCACATCGTCTCACTACACAGCTACTGCGCGAGGCGCTGGCCCAGCTTGTGCCCGTCGGCTGGTATGTTGACGCCCAGGAGCCAATCACCACGAGCGACAGCGAACCCGAGCCAGATGTGGTGATCGTGCGCGGCGACCGGCGGCAGTACCGCGACCGCCACCCCGGCCCAACTGAGGTCGCCCTAGTGGTTGAGGTCTCCGATAGCACGCTCCAGCGCGACCGGACGATGAAGCAGCGCCTGTACGCGGCGGCTGGGATCGTGGCCTACTGGATCGTCAACCTCGTCGAGGGGCAGGTTGAGGTCTATGAGGAGCCAATCAATCCAGTTGATGCGCCGTGCTACGCCCGCCGCGCTGACTACCGGCGCGGCGAGTCGGTGCCACTCACGCTTGACGGTCAGGTCGTCGGTGTGGTCGCTGTGGAGACGGTGCTTGCGTAGTTGTGCTATCCTCACGGAGGAATCCAAGGCGCTCACACGACGTTGTGTGAGCGCTTTTGATTCCTACCCAGAACTGAGGAAGTCACTCATTTCCCGCTCTCGGATTGAGGCAACCTTGAAACGTCTGTGCGGTGCCTGCGAAGGCTGTAAGCATGTAACTGCACACCTGTCAATCATTCTTCAACGCGGGCGCGGAATCATTCAACGCGGGTGCGGAATCATTCAACGCGGGCGCAGAATCATTCATCCAGGACTCAATCAGTCCCGAGCGGCATGCTATGCTGAACGTGGGCAGCAAAACACGAGTAGGGCGCATTTGTGACGGGTGCTGGTGCTATGTTGGTGGCAGAAAGGAGCAACGATGCAGCTTACGACCCTCCCGGTTTACTCGAAGTTGGCCGACCCATCTGACATCCCCGTCGAGATTGCGGCACGTCTGCCAGAGGACTGGCATCTCTCGCAGCACCAGCTTGAGACGTATGCGGCGCTACGCAGCGCTGATGTGGATGTGGTGATCAACACGGCAATGACGGGGGATGGGAAAAGCTTGGCGGGGTTGCTACCGCTTATTGCACACTGGTCGGAAGCTCCGACCCTTGCCCTCTATCCAACCAATGAACTGATCCAGGATCAGTACCGCAGTATTGAGGATCTGTTTCCGCAGTGGGGACGCCAGGCAGATCGTGCAGCCACACTCTATGGGGCCAAGCTCGACGAGCTTGCGGCAGTCGCAGAGTCGCTGACGCGACCAGAGACCATGCGGCGCGAGTTAGTCAATCGCTTGGTCGTGCTCTCGAACCCCGACATCCTCCACGCCATCTTACAATTTCACTATCAGCAGTTTGGTCGCGCTGCAACGTGGCTCACGAACGAACTGAATCTGAACTTTCAGCAACTTACGTTTGACGAGTTTCATATCTTTGATGCGGCCCAGATCACAGCCGTCCTGACCGGCTTACTTTTTCTTCACGAACAGAACCGCAGCCTCAAGACCCTGTTCCTTTCAGCTACGCCTGACCAACGGTTGATCGTGCCGCTACGCCGGGTTGGTTTTGGTGACCGCTTGAGGATCATTAGCCCGCAACAGGAAGGCTGGTATAGGCATGGCGAAGATCCAGGCCAGGGTTGGCGCTGTATTCTCCAAGCGTGTCAGCTTACCCTCGCTCAACAGAGCGCCGAGGAGTGGATGGCTGAAGGTTTAGAGCGGGTGTTGCTCCCTTGGTTTCGTGATCGCCCCCACGGCGTTAAGGCGGCGATCATCGTCAACTCGGTGGCAACGGCGCTGCGGCTGGAACAGTTGTTGCGTCCGCATCTGGAACCAAAGGGGCTGCGGGTTGCCCCCAACACACGCCTCAATGGTCAATCAACGCGCAAGGCATCGTATGAAGCGGATGTCCTGATTGGTACCTCGACCGTGGATGTGGGCGTTGATTTTCGGATTA
>CAIRDL010000171.1 GCA_903877345.1 uncultured Oscillochloris sp.
ATGGGTTCGCCCTGACCCCTGACCCCTGACCCCTGACCCCTGACCCCTGAAACCTGAAGCCTACAGCGCCAGCGTCAGTTCGTGCTGTTCATCGGCGACGACGAAGCCGACGCGCATGAAGGCCGGGGTGAGGCTGCTGTCGGTAGGTTCGTTGACGCTGGTGAGGCTGCTGGCATGAGCTTGGAGGCCGAGGAGCATGTGGCGGGCCGCCAGTTCGTCGCGGGCACCAAGGTCAATCAAGCGCAGGGCGTGGTTGTCGCCCGTCACCAGAGCATAGGCCACCAGCACGCCAGCTTCGCTAAGGGTCAGGCCGCGCAGATCGGGTTGCGAGAGCAGCGCCGCCGGGGCGCGTTGCCACGCGGCGCGTACCGGGTGAAAGGCCGCGAAGTGGCCCATCACCAGGGCTTCGGGATCTGCCGTGGCGAGCGGCGGGCCGTCGGGCACAACCTCGTCGTCAGGGTGCCAGACCAGCACCAACAGGCGGCGCGTAATCGTGAAGCCCGCCCGCTCGTAGACTCGCAGCGCCGCGAGGTTCCGCGTCAGCACTTCCAGCGTCAGGCGCTCGGCCCCCGCCGCACGGGCCTGCTCAAGCATCGCGGCGGTCAGTTGGTGCGCCAACCCTTGCCCCCGCCGGTCACGCACCACGCCAAAACCGCCGCACCACGCTTGTTGTGCGCGGCGGGCCAACAGCGCCACGCCGGACGGTTCCCCGTCCACAAGCAAAATGACGGAGCGCAACAGGTCAATATTTTCGGTGACGATACGCCGGGCCAGCACTTCGGATGTCGTGATGCCGGGGTAAAAATAAGCCTCGAACGAGCGGGTGAACAAGGTGGCGAGGGCGTCGAGCGAGAACGCTGCGGCAGGGGTGAACGTAATTTGCGCCATACGACTACTCCAGCCGGACGCCCGCCCCGTCGGTGATGGTGCCGACGTGACGGGCCTCGGGCGTGGCGGACAGGGCCGCGCCGACATTGGCAGCGGCCACAACGACCAGCATCCCTAGGCCCATGTTGAGGGCGTGGTAGGCTTCGGCTTCGGCCACTTGGCCGCGCTCAACCAGATACGTGAAGATAGGCGGGATGGCCCAACTGCCGCGCTCGATCCGCGCTCCCAAACCCGTCGGCAGCACGCGGGGCAGATTATCGAAGACGCCGCCGCCCGTAATATGCGCCAACCCCTTAACCGTCACGGCGGCGCGCAGGGCGGCAACGTCGCCCAGGTAGCAGCGGTGGATCGCCAACAGCGCCTCGCCGACACTTTCGCCGCCGAGCATCGCCGGACGGGCCGCGTAGCCGTCTTGGGCGGCGATGCGGCGAGCGAGCGAGTAGCCGTTGGTGTGCAGTCCGCTGGATGGCAGGGCGAGCACCGCATCGCCGGGGGCAATGTCGGCGCGGGGCAACATGGCGGCACGGTCTACCACCCCGACGATGGTACCCGCCAAATCGAAAGCCCCCGGCGCGTAGACATCAGGCATCTCGGCGGTTTCGCCACCGAGCAGGGCGCAACCAACGGCGCGACAGGCGGTTGCCACGCCACCAACAATCGCCGCGACCTGTTCGGGGTCAAGCCGCGCCGCCGCCACATAATCGAGAAAAAAGAGTGGTTTGGCCCCTTGCACCAAGATGTCGTTCACACAATGGTTAACCAGATCCTGGCCGACGGTGTCGTAGCGCCCAAGGGCAGCGGCGATGACGGTCTTGGTGCCGACACCATCGGCGCTGCTGACCAGCACGGGCGCGGCGAGACCTTGGAGGGCGAGGGCGGCATCAAAACACCCTCCGAACGCGCCCATGCCTGCCAGCACCGCCGGCCCGTGGGTCGAGCGCACGGCGGCGCTCATCAACTCTTTGGCTCTGGTGGCGGCGGCGATATTCACGCCGGCAGCGGCGTAGGCATCAGACATCACGAACCTCTATTCAAGCGCCGCACGCAAGCGCGCAAACGCCTCGCTTTCAGCTTGAAAAACATGTTGCACTTGGAGCGTACTGACGCTGACCGCGCCAACCGTTCGCAGATGCGCGACGGCGGGCAACAGTTCGTCTTGGGGTACGACCACATTGACGGCGTACCACTGCGGGCCACGCCCCTCGGCGGCGAACTTGCTCCACACCGGCGCAATCGTCGGCCCCTGCAGGCCCGCAAGCTCGACCCGCGCTGTCACCAGGCGGCCCACCGCCTCGACCGAGGTGCCCATCAGGTTGGCCGTCAGTGAGTAAAAGCGCCGTCCCCGGCGGCGGGCTTCGATCAGTTCGAGTAACTGTTGCACCGGCACCAGTTTGCTCGCGTCGCTGCGCAGGGTGCGCCGACTACCGATGAGGACGGCTTGCGAGTGGAGGATGGAACCGCCGACGATCTTCAGCCGATTGTCGCGGATGGCAGTGCCCGTCTCGGTGATGTCCGCGATGATGTCCGCGTAACCCAAACTGGGCGCGGCCTCCGTCGCCCCCTGCGAGTCGATCAGTTCAAAATAGTTAATGCCCTGGCGATAGCAAAAACGGCGCACCGTCTCGGGGTATTTCGTGGCGATACGCAGCCGCCGACCCTGGCTCCGCATCTCGACCGCGAGGTCGGCCAAGTCTTGCCAGCTACTCACATCAACCCAACCCTGCGGCACAGCAAAGACCAACTCGACGCTCCAGAAGCCCAAGTCGTCGTACACCGTGAGCAGGTTTTCGTCATCGCCGCGTTGTTCCGCCACCTGATCGTAGCCAGCGACTCCGAGATCAATGCTGCCCGCCGCCACCTTCTCGACAATCTCAGAGGGGCGGTGCAGCAACACCTCAGTGTCAGGCAGACCGCGCAACGTGGCGGTGTACTGACGCGGATTAGTCCGCACCATGCGGAGGCCGCAACTCTCGAGCAGCGCGAGCGTGGCGTCGTAGCCGGAGCCTTTCGAGGGAATGGCAAAACGTAACATACTGTTCCAAGGTGGCTCGCGGGGGCAGCGCCCACCACGAGGCTACTCGCTCTTAGTGAGATCCTGCCACCACGCTGCCGTGGCGACATCGGGGTCATTCCCGTAGCGGGCCACAAAAGCCTGGTAATGCTGACGGCGCTGTTCATAGAGTGCGTTGAGCGGGGCCGGGTTGTTCCGTTCAATCAGGTCGGCGACGGCAGCGACCACCCGCCCCACGGCAAGGTTCAGCGCGCTGAGACCCAGCGAGATCGAAGCGGTGTCTCGCGGGTCGCGCCCCACCACGCCGCTCTCGGCAGGAAGCAAAGGGCCAACCCCAAGCGCCTGGAGCGCCACCAACTCAGGGCGCAGCGCCAACAGCACCGAACTCTCCCAAAGGCCACCGTGGTCGAGCATTTCCTCGTCCACTAGGGCGAGCGTAGGCACGGCCAGGGTGAGGAGGCCGTGGCGGGTCATCGCTGCCTGGGCGGCGTCCATACACATCAAATCATAGGCGGGGCCATAGTAGCCGCTGATCAGCACGGCGATGCGCCAACCACTGCGGGCAAGCCCGTCCAGAATGGCGTCGAGCATGGTGCGTAGAATGCTAAAGCTGATCGTAAGCGAGGCTTGATGAGGGAAACTAGCCGCAGGCCAATCAGTGACGGGCAGCAGCACACCGCCGGTACGCTTCACGGCGCGCTCCGTTATCGCCTCGGCGATTAGGCCGTTGAGCCCGAGCGGCAAGTGGGGGCCGTGCCAATCGAGACCACCCCAGGGCAGGTAGGCGACCGGCACCACCGCACGGATTCGGGCCAGCGCCTCCGGTCGCAGTTCTGCGTAGCGACCCCACTGCGGAGTAGTATTCATAGGTTGAAACCTGCAATCACATGCTTCTTGTGGCTTTGCGGCTTTGCGGCTTTGCGTGAGCTTGCTAGACTGTCAAGTGCGGTTGAAACCTGCAATCACATGCTTCTTGTGGCTTTGCGGCTTTGCGGCTTTGCGTGAGCTTGCTAGACTGTCAAATGCGTTTGAAACCTGCAATCACATGCTTCTTGTGGCTTTGCGGCTTTGCGGCTTTGCGTGAGCTTGCTAGACTGTCAAGTGCGGTTG
>CAIRDL010000172.1 GCA_903877345.1 uncultured Oscillochloris sp.
AGCTCAGCCAGCGTCTCGTTTGTTGGCTTCGACAAGCTCAGCCAGCGTCTCGTTTGTTGGCTTCGACAAGCTCAGCCAGCGTTTGTTGGCTGAGCTTGTCGAAGCCAACGCTTTTGCAAAAAGCGAACTGGTGTCATTCACCCAAAGCGAGCTGAAATGCGCGGAAGCGCACCGGCCCCCGAAAGCTGATCAGGCCGATGTAGCCGTTGGTGCCTGCCAGGGGTACCGCTTTGACCACCGCGTTGCCGTCAACGGTGATGTCGAAACTGCCAGCGCGCACGGTGAGGACGAGTTCGCGCCGCGTCGGATCGCCTTCTGGTAGATCGGCGCTCCCGGCTCCCTGAAAGACTCCCGCTTGGTCGTAACGCCCCCAGAAGAGGCTGCGCCCGCTATTGGTGAGGCGCAACATCGCCGCGCCCGCCCAATTGTCCCGTTTCGGCATCTGAAAAATGACGCCGCCACCCGCATCGGCGGGAGCCTCGGCGGGAAACTCGATGGCGACACTAAGGCGGTAGCGCTCGGCAGCAACGCCGGTGGCCGTCGTGAAATCGGTAGCCTCACCCGACCGCTGCACCAGCGCGTCCCCTTCGCGCACCCAGTCACCACTGACGCTCCGCAGCCCGTCGAGGGCGGCGGGCGTGCCGGCGGGTGGTGCAGTGGTGGGCGCGACGGTGGCAGGCCCACTATCCAACGGCAGCACCGCAATCGTGTCAAAGCTGACTGACGACTGCGAACAGATCATGCCGATGCCGCCCTGCTTCGCCTGAAGCGGCACCTTGTCGGCGATGGTGCTACCGTCGAGCGCCAGGGCATACGTGTCAGGGCCGCTCCACACTTCAAGGGTATGGCTAATCGTCCCGGCGGGGGGCGTCGGCGCAAAGCCTTGGCCCTGAAAAACGCCTTGTTCGTTGAAAGAACCCCAGAAAAAACCAGCCCCATCATCAGTAAAGCGGGCCATCTGGGCACCAGCCACGCCATCAGCGCGGGGCATGTTGAAAAGCACACCGCCGCCGACGCCTTTGAGATGGTGCAGCGTGACTTGGAGCTTGTAGCTGCTGAAATCCGCCTTGTAGCCAATCCCCAAGTCTGGCCCTTGGGCGAGCCGTTGCACCAAACGGCCCGCCTCAACCGCCCACTCGCCCGCGAAGGGCGTCCAACCCGCGTCACTCGGCGTCCCCTTAAACTCCGCCTGGTAGAGCGGTGCCCCCGTGCTGGCAGGCAGCGCCGTCGCCGCAGGCTGCGTCTGGGCGGCTGCTGTGGGCTGGGCGGCTGCCGTGGCTGCGGGGCGGGCCGATTGCGCGCCTGGTGGGCGCAACCAAGCGTAAAGCCCCGCGTTGAGCAAGGCGATGACCAAAAGGGCCGCACCAGCGGCCCGAGCTACGGCACCAACTTGCCCACGCAGGGCGGCGTTCCTCAGCATGGGACTCGCTCCAACAACCGATCCACAATGGTGAGCAGTTCACTCGAGCGGGCTGGTTTGGTTAAAAAGGCGTCGGCCCCGGCGGCCACCGCTGCTGCGCCGTCGCCTGCTTCCCCACTGGCAGTGAGCATGACGACCGGCAGGGTGTGAAAAGCCGGGTCGGCGCGCAACTCTTCAACCAAGGCGATCCCATTGATATAAGGCATCCAAAGATCGGCAATCAGCAGGTCAATCGGCGCTTCCCGCAGTTGGTCAAGCGCCGCCTGGCCGTCATCGGCGGTATGCACTGTGTGCCCGGCTCGCCGCAGGGTTAGCCCAATCAGACGCTGAATCACAGGCGAGTCGTCGGCGATGATTATGGTTGCCATGATGTAGTCCTTAGCCAAGGTTTCAGGTGTCAAGTGTCAGGTGTTAGATCAAGCGCAACGGACTCGATCTGAAACCTGAAACCTGGCCTCTGAAACCTGGCCTAGAGATGATTGACTGCGCTTTGCACATCGTCAAACATCGGAAAAACGCGATCAAATTTGGTCAGGTGCAAGACCCGCCGGGCGGCCTCATCGGTCGGCCAGACGAGGACGACCTCGCCACCGGCTTGGCGTGCCCGCTTCAACAGGCTCACCAGCGCGGCCATCCCGGCGCTATCCATGAACGGCGTAGCCGAAAGGTCAATCACAAAGTGTTTCGTCCCCTCGCCCGACAAGGCATCAAGCCGCTCGCGCAGTTGTGGTGCCGTGAAGGCGTCAACGCGCTCGAGTGGGCGGACGACGGCGATCCGCACGATGTGCTCGGTAAGCTCAAGCTGCATTACGGTCTCCTTCCAACTGCTTCACCAAATGCCAGTGGTTCCGCCCTGCGTGAATCCGGTAGCTCACCTCGTCCAGCAAGGCGCGGGCGAGAAAGAGGCCGTAGCCACCCTCGTGAACCTCGTCCAGATCAGGCGTTACCTCCGTTTCGGGATTGAACGGTCGCCCTGTGTCGCTCAGGTCTATCACTAGACGCCAAGGCGTTTGTAGCACCGCCATGACCATTTCGATCTGCCCGCCACACCCGGCGTAGGCGTGGTCAACAATGTTGGCGCAGATCTCTTGCAAGGCGAGTTGCACGTTGTAGCTGACAATCTGTGGCTCGGCGAGACCCTCCTCGCGGGCCAGGAGTTCGGCCACCACGGCCCCGACAAGATTGAGGTGGCGATGCGTCGCCGGGATCACCAGCCGCACTTCAGGTTCCGTCAGCATAGGTCAACTCCCCGTAGCACCATCAGGGTTTGGTCGTCACTCTGCGGCTGGCCGCGACTGTAGTCCGCCACAGCGGCGAAAATCGCCTCACCAATCACCGTGGCCGACTTCCCTGCCAGCGCATAAATCAGGGCCAATAAGCGCTCAAGGCCGAACATGTCGCCGTTGCGCGCCTGGGCCTCGGTGATCCCATCACTTGCTACGACCAACAGGTCGCCCGACGCAAACGGCTCACTCTGAAGTTCACAGACGGGATCGGGCAACACGCCGAGGGGAATACCTCCGGCCTCAATCAGGCGCGGCTCCTCACCCGCACGTTGGAGGATCACCGGGGCGTGGCCGGCATTGGCGATACGCAGGCGCTGTTCACGGGGCAGAATCTGGCCCACGATCACCGTGGCAAACATCTCGACCAGCGTAAAGTCGTCATAGAGGTCTTGGTTGGCACGAGCAATAATCGCTAACGGTTCAGGCCGGGGTAGAAAGGTTGCTTTGGTGCGTAACGCCGTGCGCGTCATCGCCATAATGATCGCGGCGGGAATCCCCTTGCCGGTCACATCGCCCAAACTAAAGACCAGCGAGCCATCCTGAGCCAGTACAAAATCGTAAAAATCGCCGCCGACGTGCAGCGCCGGGATAGCGCGGGCGAAAATGTCGAGGCCACCAATGGTCGGGGCGCGTTGCGGCAGTAAGTTCTGCTGCACCGTGCGGGCCAGATCCATCTCGGTGTTCAAGCGTATGCGCCCAAGCTGGTCTTGGTAAAGCATGCCGCGCTCGATGAGACTGCCGGCGAGGTCGGCCACAGCTTGCGCCCGTTTCAGCGTCGGGGCGTCGGTGTGGGCAAGGCCGTTCACCAAACCCATGACGCCCGCAATCAGGGTGCCCTGAACTTGGAGCGGGATCAGGACGAGATGTTGGACGCCTGCCGCCGCCAGGCTCGGTTCGGCGGAAGCAAGCACACTCTGCGGCCCGTCATGCCCCGCCAGGCGGGTACAGAGTTCCGCCGGGATCACCGGGCCAGCGTTGCCGTCGGCCCGCCAACTCTGAACGGCTAACGGGTGCCCAACAGACAACGCGAAACAGACTGCTTCAGCTTTGAGCAACCCCGCAGCTTCGCAGGCCACCGACTTCAGACTCTCATCAGTATGCAGGGCGCTGCCGGTCGCCTGATTGAGCCGGTAGAGGGCGAGCAGTTGGTCTTGGGCCTCGATCAACTCGGCGGCGATGCTGTCCACTTCTTCGTTGAAAGCGGCCAAATCGCCAAGCAGCGCCGCGTCAGCCTCAAGGCGCGCCCGGGTCGCCGCGCCCGTCAGCCCCACGACGCGCAGTTCGCCCAACACGCGCCGCCCGCGACAGATCGGTGCGCTATGCGCCTCGTCAGCCTGATGGCCGGGCGGCCAAGCTGCCACCAAGCTGCCGTCTTGCCACAGACTGACGCCACGCGCACCGTTCGCCAGCCAAGCGGCGGCGAGACGATTGAGCGTCGCACGGTAGCCACTGGCAAGCTGTCGAATCACCGCGCTCCCCCCGCTACCTGATGGGCATTCACCGCTTCGCGCAGCGAAGGGTAAACGCTGAAAGCTCGGTGGAGACGGGTCAGTTCGAAAATCACCTGAACCGGGCCTTGCAGCCCGCAGAGGTGCAGATCGCCCCCGACTTGGCGGCAGCGCTTCATGCCGCTGACCAGCGAAGAGAGAGCTGCCGAGTCAATGAAAATCGCCGTGGAGAGATCAACCACCGCCCGGCCCGGCGGCTGCTCGGTGACCCGCGCCAGCCAC
>CAIRDL010000173.1 GCA_903877345.1 uncultured Oscillochloris sp.
GACCTTCTCATCTTGGGTAAGACCTTGGAGATCGCTCGGTTCCGACACGACGGGCCAAGAAGTCATGCCTAGCCCGACCATCTTTGTGTCGAGATACGCCTTCTGGGTCGCGTCAAGGTTGGCGAGAATGTCGCCCATCACGACGGCCCGGTCATAACTAATCTGACCATCAAGCCGATAGAGTTGCGCCGAGAAGGCTTTGACCGCATGCGCGTCGAGGCCCGTGGTGCCGCTGGGCAAATCGCCAGCGAGAAGACGGCGGAAGGCGGTCATCAGGATGAAGCGCTGGTTGCCGTAGCTGTTGATAGAGGCAATTTGGCTCTTAGCCAGGGTAATCAACGCCTGCTTTTGGGCGGTCGTCAGGATGGTGAGCATATTGAGCGAGGCGTTGGTGAGGAAATCGGTGTTATGGCCCATCTCGCTGGGGTCGTTGTCGCGTAACGCTTGGAAGCCCCAGAAGTCGGCGACCTTGCCAGGAGGGAAGAACGAATCAGCACCAAGACTGCCGGTTATGAAGGCGAGGCCATCGAAAGAGAGCGTCATCTGTTGGGCATTATCCGAGAGGGTTTGCTCCAGCGTGAAGGAGCCGGGGCCGGTCTGCGGGGGCGTGCCGGTCGCGTTACCGCCGATGGGCGGCGTGGCGGCACCGACGGGCAGCGCCATGCCGATCACGGCGCAGCAAAGCAGGAAGAGCCACCAAGTTGAGCGTGTGCGTTTCATCATTGACCTCCGTTGTTACCTTCCGGTCGCGCTTAGGCCGTGCGTTAAGCCACAGCAAGTCACACGCTCTAGTTTAGAGAACCTGGGCGCTGAGCCATAGTGCAGGGAAGCACGACCTTGAGCGAGAAACGGTGATCCGGCGCATCCATTGCCGTGAGCATTGTCACGGGTAGGCGGTGCAAGGGATGACGGCATACACGGGTCAGTTCCAGGTTGCTGTGCTATCATCACCTGTATGCCAGCAAGCAACAGCCATACGTATGCGCGTACTCTTTTACCCGTAACGGCGGCGCTGTGGCTGGGGTATTTGCTCGCCTTGCTGCTGCTTGACGCACTGGTGTCGCCGCATCCGGTCTTTCCCGCCTGGTATTACCTGATCAACGGGTGCGCGGCGACGGCCATTCTGGGCCTGGCGCTGTGGTCGCGGGGCCATGTGTGGCTGGGGCGCGCTTTCCTGCCTCTGGTGATGAGCTTGCTGTCGGTGGTTCCGGTGGTTCTGACGCAGATCGTTGCGATGCAGATGCGGCCAAACATGGCTACCAGCCCGGAGGCGATGCTGTCGCGAACGATGCCGCTACTCTTTATGGCCCTCATTCTCACGGCGTGGCAGTATGGCTGGTGGGCGGTGGTCCTGTTTAGCGGCGGGATGGCCGGGTTTACGTTGGGGCTGCATCTGGTGTTCTATCGGCCCGGTGGCCCATCACTCGTCCCGCAGATGACGGTGGTGGTCATTCAGACCATCAGCTTGCTGGTAGTCGGCTACTTCATCAGCACCCTGATGCGGCTGTTGCGGCAGCAGCAAGCCTCGCTCACGCAGGCGAACGCCAAGCTCACCGCGTATGCAGCCACGCTGGAAGAACTGACCATCAGCCGCGAGCGCAACCGCATGGCGCGGGAGTTGCACGACACCTTGGCCCACACGCTCAGCGCGCTGAGCGTGCAACTCGAAGCGGTGAAAGCCTATTGGGATGTTGATCCGGCGATGGCACAGCCTATGTTGGACACCGCACTCACCGTTACGCGCTCGGGTTTGCAGGAAACCCGGCGCGCACTGAAGGCGTTGCGGTCTAGTCCGTTGGAAGATCTGGGGGTGGCACTGGCGGTGCGCCAACTAGCGACCGAGACCGCCGCCCGCGCCAATCTGCGCTTGAAACTAGAACTGCCGGAATGGTTGCCGACCCTCGCGCCGTCCGTGGAACAATGCCTCTACCGCGTGGCACAAGAGGCGACCGCCAATGTGGCGCATCACGCCACGGCTGAAACGCTGACGGTGCAACTAAGTTGCGCTGCTGGCGTGACTTTGCGCGTCAGTGATGATGGGCGCGGCTTCGACCCGCAACATGCGGACGCGGCGGGGCATTTCGGCCTGGCTGGCATGCGCGAGCGGACGCAGTTGGTGGGCGGCGAACTGACGATCACCAGCCAACCGGGGCAAGGCACCACCATTCAGCTCACAATAAAGGACGCGCCGCAATGAAGGTGCTAATTTGCGACGACCAGGCGCTGATCCGTGATAGCCTTGAGCTGTTGCTGAAGCTGGAAAAAGACCTTGAGGTGATAGGCCAAGCCCAGGATGGGGCCGAGGCGGTTGAGCAGGTGGCGCGACATCAGCCCGATCTCGTGCTAATGGATCTCAAGATGCCAGGGATGAACGGCATTGAGGCAACCCGCCAGATTTGCGCCCGTTGGCCGCAGATCAAGGTGCTGGTGCTGACGACGTACGACGATGATGCGTGGGTTTTTGACGCCATTCGGGCCGGCGCGGCGGGCTATTTGCTCAAAGACACCCCACGCGCCGAGGTGATCAAGGCGGTGCGCGGCACGGCTGAGGGAAAGGCGTTTGTGGATCCAGCCGTCGCGGGAAAGCTCTTGGGTCAGGTCGCTGCACAGCAGAACCAGTCAGCCACGCTGCTCACCGCGAAGCTGACCGGGCGCGAAGTGGATGTGCTGCACTTGGTGGCACAGGGCCACACCAACGCCTCCATCGCCACCCAGATGCATCTTTCCGAGGGTACCGTCCGCAACCACGTCAGTGCCATTCTGACCAAACTGGAGGTTGCAGATCGCACTCAGGCGGCGGTGCTGGCGCTGCGGCATGGGTTAGGGTAGTTTGGATGCCCATGTCAATCACCGGGGGCTGAGCCTGGGCATGATCTGCCTCGTCTTGCTGGCCCACATCTTGGGCGGTAAGCTGACGACCTTCTGGCAAAAGTGCATGCTTGGGGCAAACGCGGAAAAAACGGGGCAGAATCACCCGGTAATCTGGGTGACTCCAACGGGCTTTCAGATTCACCACAAAGCCACAAACGCACGAAGATGCGGTTGCGGCAGACAGTCGTGTTTGGTATAATACGAACAGATGTCTAAGACGCGCTCCCCAACGTCGGAGCGCCAACGGTTAACGAACCCGCCCATTCTATAGTCTTTCCCGCACCCTAATCATCTGCGAGCAACTATGGATTCCATGACGGCCTACTTGCCACAGGATCGCCGCCAAGCCTTAGCGCACGGGGCGCAATTGCCCGCTACCACCGACGGTGCCGCCCTTTTTGCCGACATCTCCGGTTTTTACCCCGCTGACGGAGGCGTTGCGCCGTGCGCTTGGCCCGCGCCAGGGCAGCGAAGCGCTCTCCAATCAACTCAACCGCACCTATAACGCGCTGATGGCCGAGGTGGATGCCTACCGGGGCAGCGTGATTGGCTTTGCGGGTGACGCGATTACCTGCTGGTTCGATAACGCTGACGGCCCCGCAGTGCCCCGCGCCGCCGCCTGTGCCATTGGCCTGCAACGCACGATGGCCGCAGGCGCGAGCATCACCCTGCCCGGTGGCGGTATCACCACGTTGGCGCTGAAGGTGGCGATTGCATGCGGCTCGGCCCGCCGCATGGTGGTGGGCGACCCAGATGTCCAAACCCTAGACCTGTTGGCGGGGGCGACGCTGGCCCGCGTGGCGGCGGCGGAGCATCACGCGGTGGCGGGGGAGGTGGTGCTTGATGCGGCGAGTGTCGCGGCGTTGGGCGCTACGGCGGTGACGGGCGCGTGGCGCGAAGATGCCGAATTGGGCGAACGCTTTGCGCCGTTGCTTGAACTGCTTACAGCCCCGCCCACCGCCCCGTGGCCCGCCCTGCCGACGGGCCTCCTCAGCATTCCGGTGTTGCGCCCGTGGCTCTTGCCAGCCGTCTATACGCGAGAATTGGCCGGGCAGGGCCTGTTTCTGACGGAATTGCGCCCCGCTGTGGCGATGTTCGTGCGTTTCGTCGGGATTGACTACGATAACGAGCCCGACGCGGAAACGCGCCTCGATGCGTTCATCAGTGCGGTGCAACGGGTGCTGACGCGCTATGACGGCACCCTGCTCCAAGTCATTATTGGCGATAAAGGCAGTTACCTCTGTTGCGCGTTCGGTGCGCCGGTGGCCTACGAGGATAACGCGCATCGGGCCGTGCTGGCCGCGCTGGCACTGCATGACGAGGCGGGTGCCGCGAGTGCCCTGCCGCCACTCCAAATTGGGCTGAGCCAAGGCGTTATGCGCTGCGGCGCGTATGGCGGCACGAGTCGCCGCACTTACGGGATTCTGGGCGATGAGGTGAATCTGGCGGCGCGGCTGATGGGGTTCGCGGCTCCCGGCGAGACGATGGTGAGCACGAGTGTCCAAGCTTCGGTGGCTGATAAGCTTACGATTGAACCTCGTCCGCCGGTGCAACTCAAAGGTAAAAGTGGCCTCCAGCCGGTCTTTCTCATCAAAGGGGTGCGCCAAGTGCGGGCGGTGCGTCTGCCTGAGCCGGACTATGCGCTGCCGATGGTCGGGCGGGACGCTGAGTTGGCGCAGAGCGACCAGGTGCTCAGCCAGACGCTGACGGGCCACGGTCAGATCCTGGGCATTACTGCCGAAGCCGGGCTGGGCAAGTCACGCTTGGTCGCGGAAATTGTCCGGTTGGCGCAGCAACGCGGCATGGTCGGCTACGGCGGCGCGTGTCAGTCTACCGGCACGCGCAGCCCGTACCTCGTCTGGCAGCCGATTTGGCGGGCGCTCTTTGCGCTTGACCCTAGCGCAGCGCTCACGCGCCAAAGCCGCGATCTGGCAGCTTTGGTGGCGGAGTGGGCACCGGAACGGGTTGCAGCCACGCCGCTGCTTGGGCCGCTGTTGGGGCTGGCGCTGCCAGCAAATGACTTCACCCAAAGCTTGGAGCCGAAGGATCGCCAGGGCGCTTTGCACGCGCTGTTGCGCGATTGTCTGGTGGCGGTGGCCCGTGCCGCGCAGCGCATCGGCAGCGGCGTGCTGATTGTCTTGGAGGATGTCCACTGGATTGATGCGGCCTCGACCGAATTGCTGCAAGAACTTGCCCACGGGATCGCTGGGCTGCCGGTGTTGCTGGTGCTGGCCTATCGCCCGTCGGATCTAGCCCAACCGTATGGCCGACCGCTTGAAGGACTGCCCAACAGTACGGAGATCAGTCTCGGCGTCCTCGCGGGTGCCGCCGTCGCGCAGATGATCCAGCTGAAGCTGCTCCAACTCTTCCCAACGCGGGCGGGTGACCTGTCTGCCGCGTTGGTCGCGCAACTGATGGAGCGGGCGCAAGGCAATCCTTTTTATCTGGAAGAATTGCTGAACTACCTGCACGACCAAGGGATTGATCCGCGTGAAACCGGCACGCTCGTTGGGTTGGAATTGCCCGACAGTTTGCACCGCCTGATTTTGAGCCGGATTGACCGGCTGAGTGGGCAGCAACAGGTGATCTTGAAGGCGTCAAGCGTGATTGGGCGGCGCTTCCTGGTGGGTTGGCTCTACGGTGCGTTCCCACTGCTGGCTCCGCCCGACGGGTTCACGCTTGATCTGACGCAGTTAGCGCACCTTGATTTGGTGCCGCTCGACACACCGGAGCCGGAGTTGGCCTACCTCTTCAAACATGTGGTCACCCGCGAGGTGGCCTACGAGAGTTTGGGGGCAAGCACGCGGGCGACGCTGCACGATCAGATGGCGGCGTACCTGGAACAGACGGCGACAACGACAGAGCAACTGCTTGACATTTTGGCTTACCATTACGACCAGAGTGACAACCTGCCCAAGAAACGTGAGTATCTGCGGCGGGCGGGCCTCGCGGCGGCGGCGCGCTTTGCCAATGCTGCCGCGCACGCCTATCTCAGCCGGGCGCTGGAATTGGCCCCGCCCGACGATTGGGCAGAGCAGTACACGCTGTTGTTGGCCCGCGAGACGATCCACGAGGTGTTAGGCGAACGGAGTCTTGAGGCTGCCGATCTCGACCGCCTGGAAGCCTTGGTGGAACGCCTCGCTGACCCGCCGCGCCGGGCGGAGGTGGCGCTGCATCGGGGGCGTTACGCCGAGCGTATTGGGAATTACCCGGCGGCGATCAGTGCCGCGCAGTCCGCTGTGACATGGGCGGAAACGGCGGGACTGACCGGCTTGGCGGCGACGGCTCGCCAGCGCTGGGGCTGGGCGCTGCTGCATCAGCACGACTATGCCGGGGCGCGCACCCAACTCGAACAGAGCCTCCAGCTTGCACGGGCTGCCGGAGATCAGCGCCGCGTGTGCCAGACGCTCACGGATTTGGGCACGCTGGCGGTGCATCAGGGCGCGCACGCCGAGGCCCGCGAATGGTATACGCAGAGCTTGCACTTGGCGCGGGCGCTGGGCGACCGGCGGCAGGAGGGCCACGCCCTGGGCAATTTGGGCACCTTGTTGGCGGAACAGGGCGATCTGCCGGGGGCGCGGCTCGCCCTTGAGCAAACGCTCGCTTCGGCTGAGGCGATTGGCGACCGTCAGGTGGCCGGCACGACGCGGAGCAACCTCGGCTTTCTCTGCATTCTGTTAGGCGATTATCCCGGCGCACGGCAATTCCTCGCCGCGAGTCTGGCCCAACTGCGCGAAGTTGGCGACCGGCGGGTGGAAGCCACGAGCCTGGGCAACTTGGGGATGGTGGCGGTGCATCAGGGCGCGTATGCCGAGGCGCACGCGGCGTATACGGCCTGTTTAGCGCTCGCCGAGGCGATTGGCGATCCGATGCAGGTCGGGTGGGCGCACCGGGGCTTAGGAAGCGTGGCGCTGGGGCAGGGCGATCTGGCGGCGGCTGAGGCGGCGTACCAACAATCCCTGGCGACCCTTCAGGCGGTCGGCACACCGGCGCTGGTTGCCGAGCCGCTGGCGGGACTGGTGCTGGTGGCGCTGGCGCGTGGCGATGCGGCGGCGGCGCGTGGCCCTGCTGAGACGATTTTGGCCCATCTGACGACCGGCACCCTCGATGGGGCCGAAGAGCCGATGGTAGTCTATTTAGCCTGCTACCAAGCGTTGCGGGCAAACGCCGACTCGCGTGCCCCGGCGCTGTTGGCCCGCGCCCACGCCGAGTTGCAGGCGCGGGCGGCGCAACTTACCGACGTGACGGCCCGGCAGATGTTGCTTGAACAGGTACCGGCGCACCGGGGGCTGTTGGCGGCAATGGCGGAGAGTCGGTAGCATTCCGTCGGTTGCCATCCCCAATCGAAAATCCAAAACCCAAAATCCACAGGGAGGCTCGTTATGGCGCACTGTCGAACTCAACGCACACTGTCACTATTCATGGTACTGGCCCTTGCCGTGGTGCTGTTGCCTACTGTGCAGGTGCTGCTTGAACCGCCGACCGTGCAAGCGGCGAACAGCCCGCTCGACATTCTGTGGTCGGCACCGCAAATCTCGGACACCAACAGCCTCGCGTGGGGTGATGTGGACGGCGACGGCGACCTTGATCTTGCCGTCGGCAACAGTAGCGGGCCGAACCAACTTTACCGTAATCAGGGTGGCACGCTCGTCCTTGATGCGACTTGGAACCCTGCACGGGAACCGACGATGAGCGTGGCGTGGGGCGATGTGGATAGCGACGGTGACCTTGACCTGCTCGTCGGGAACTATGGTTCACCAAACCAACTCTACCGCAATCAGGGCGGTACGCTCGTCCTTGATACGGCTTGGAATCCGATCGCGCAAGCGACGACAAGTGTGGCGTGGGGCGATGTGGATGGCGACGGCAAGCTTGATTTGCTCGTCGGCAACGGTGACGTTAACGGGATTACAGCGAACCAACTCTACCGCAACACGAATGGCACCCTCGTTCTTGATCAAAGTTGGCAGCCTGCCCCGCAAATGACGAGGAGTGTGGCGTGGGGCGATGTGGATGGCGATGGCGACCTTGATCTGGCCGTCGGCAACTGTGACGGGATTGCGTCGAATCAACTCTACCGCAATCAGAACGGTACGCTCACCCTTGATGCAACCTGGAACCCGCCGGCCCAACCGACGACGGGTGTGGCGTGGGGCGATGTGGATGGCGATGGCGACCTTGATCTGGCCGTCGGCAATGATACCGCCGCGAACCAACTCTACCGCAACCGGAATGGCACCCTCGTTTTTGATCCAACATGGACGCCCATAGCCCAGAATACCTTGACGGTGGCGTGGGGTGATGTGGATGGTGACGGCGACCTCGATCTAGTCGTGGGGAACACCGGACGCCAGCCGAATCAGCTTTACCGCAACCAGGGCGGCACCCTAGTGCGTGATACCACATGGGCACCTGTAGGCACATACACCCGCAGTCTCGCGTGGGGCGATGTGAACGGCGACGGGGCGCTCGATCTCGTCGTGGGGAGTGGCGGTGATTCGATTCAGTTGTACCAGAATCGAAGCACGACCCTGGGCCTCGTTGCCGCATGGTCGCCTGACGCAATGGCTACCACCCGTAGTCTCGCGTGGGGCGATGTGAATGGCGACGGGGCGCTCGATCTCGTCGTGGGCAACTGGAACAGGCCGAATCAACTTTACCGCAACACGGGCGGCACGCTCGTCCTTGATCCGGCTTGGAACCCGGTCGCGCAAGCGACAATGAGCGTGGCCTGGGGCGATGTGGATGGTGATGGTGACCTCGATCTCATCGTGGGGAATGAAGGTGCGCCAAACCAACTGTATCGCAATGAGAACGGCACGCTCAGCCTTGATGCAACCTGGAACCCATTGACCCAACCGACGCTAAGCGTGGCATGGGGCGATGTGGATGGCGACGGCGACCTCGATCTGGCCGTTGGGAATAATAGGGCCGCGAACCAACTGTATCGCAACCAGAACGGCACCTTGGTACTTGATCCAACGTGGAACCCTCTGGCTTACCAAACAACGAGCGTGGCCTGGGGCGATGTGGATGGCGATGGCGACCTCGATCTCGCCGTCGGGAATTGGGGTGCGCCGAACCAACTGTATCGCAACGAGCATGGGACGCTGAGCCTTGACACGACATGGAATCCCGCGCAGCAACTGACGACGAGTGTGGCTTGGGGCGATGTGGATGGCGACGGCGACCTGGATCTCGCCATCGGCAATGATGGCACCAGTCAACTTTATCGCAACCAAAGCGGCACCTTGGCGCTCGATACCGCATGGTTTCCACCGTCACAGCCTACCTACAGCCTCGCTTGGGGCGATGTGGATGGCGACGGTGATCTCGACCTCGCCCTCGGAAATAACTATGGTGAAGCGAGTCAACTCTATCGCAACCAAGGTGGCACGCTCGTCCGCGACACCGCATGGACGCCGCCGGGGCGCTATACCAACAGCCTCGCGTGGGGCGATGTGGATGGCGACGGTACCCTCGACTTGGCGCTGGGAAATGGCGGTGAGGCAAGCCAAGCCAACTCTACCGCATTGCGACGCGGAGCGGCCACGGGTTGCCGACGACCACCCCGGCGGTCGCCGTGCGCGCCCCCGCCAGTGCTGATCATTACGCTACCGCCACCGTGCGTGCGGCCCGCGAAATCGCCATCCCCTTCACCCTGACCAGCCCACATGGCGACTCGGTGCGTGAGGTGCGCGCCGAATACTCACTCGACGGCGGCGGGCGTTGGCTCCCAGCTCTGCCAGTGGCGGGCACGCCAACGACAGATTTGGCGACGCTGCCCGAACGCTTCCCCAATAACCCGACCACCCCCATCGCCATCCCCGATGCTACGCTTGCCAGCCCTGGCGTAATCACCTCGGCGCTGAGCGTCACCGCACCGGCGAATGGCACAGTGGGAACGGTGACTGCTGTGGCGGTTGAACTGACGCTCACGCATGCGTATGTGGGCGATGTGGCCGCCACCCTCACAGCGCCTGATGGCACTGTAGTTACTCTTTTCAGCAATGTGGGCGGCAGCGGCCAGAACATCACGGGCCTGATGCTCGACGATCATGCCGCAACCTCAATCGTTACTGCGACGGCACCTTTTAGCGGAACTTACCAGCCCGCCGGGAGCCTCGCCGCACTCAACGGCAAACATCCCCTTGGGCAGTGGACGTTGACCATCGCAGATACGGCTCCCGGAGCGACGGGCGCACTGGTCGCTTGGGCGCTGCGCCTCAAGACCACCGGCGTCGCGCACAGTTTCGCCTGGGACACGTTCACCTCGGGGGTTTTCGGCCAATCGGCGAACGTAGTCATGCGCCTGAAGGCGCTCCCGGCGCTAACGAGTGCGCCAAACAGTGTGCCGCTGTTCCAGTCACCTTACACTGTCGCGACCACCTTCCCCTTCCGCGTGCGCGGCACCCAAGTGCGCGTGGTAGAC
>CAIRDL010000174.1 GCA_903877345.1 uncultured Oscillochloris sp.
CAACGGCAGCTTCAGCTTTACAACCTGCCCCATGCGCTTTGCGGCTTTGCGGCTTTGCGTGAGATCGCTAAACTGTGGAACTGGTTTGAAGCATGTCTTTGTGGTGTGATCATCAAGCACTGTCTCGTCGGCATAATTAGGGAAAGCGCCGGAAGCGGCGGAAGTTCGGCTTGCGCTTTTCAAGGTACGCCTGCTTGCCCTCCTTCGCCTCTTCGCTCAGATAATAGAGCAGCGTTGCGTCCCCGGCCAGTTGCTGCAGGCCCGCGTGACCGTCGGCGGCGGCGTTGATCGCCGCTTTGAGGAAGCGCAGCGCCATCGGGCTTTGGTCGAGGATTTCACGCGCCCATTGCACGCCTTCGTCCTCCAAGCGCGCCAGGGGCACCACCGTGTTGACCATGCCCATTGTCAGGGCTTGTTCGGCATTGTACTGGCGACAGAGGTACCAGATCTCGCGGGTCTTTTTGTCGCCGACCATGCGCGCCAGCAAGTTTGAGCCGTAGCCGCCATCAAAACTGCCCACCCGTGGCCCCGTTTGGCCGAAGATGGCGTTCTCGGCGGCAATCGTCAGGTCGCAGACGATGTGCAGCACATGGCCCCCGCCAATCGCGTAGCCCGCCACCAAGGCAATCACCGGCTTGGGAATGACGCGAATCAGCCGTTGGAGGTCGAGTACATTCAGGCGCGGCACGGTGTCTTTGCCGATGTAGCCGCCATCGCCGCGCACACTCTGGTCGCCACCCGAGCAGAAGGCCATGTCGCCTGCCCCGGTGAAGAGAATGACGCCGATGTGCTCATCGTCACGCGCTCGCGCAAAAGCGTCAAGCAACTCCTGCACCGTCTCGGGGCGGAAGGCATTGCGCTTCGCGGGGCGGTTGATCGTAATCTTCGCCATCCCCTCGCCCCCAGCGTCGTGTTCGTACAAGATGTCGGTGTAACTGCCGACGTTGGTCCACTCAATGGGCATACAAGCCTCCACAGATTGTAGATTTCAGATTGTAGATTTCAGATTGTAGATTTGCCGCCACAGGGCGAGGTGCGTTTGTCCAAGTGGTGCCTACAATCCCCGATCCCCCATCCCCGATCCCCGATCTAAAATCCCCGATCCCCCATCCCCGATCCCCGATCCCCCATCTAAAGTCCCGCCTTCAGGTATCCTACCACAAGTTGTGCGAAGGCTTCACGCTGCTCTAAATGGACGGTATGGCCCGCCCCAGGCACGCTAATATGCCGCGCCCCGGCCAGCCGCTCGGCCATCTGATTGAGGATCGCCACGTACTTCAGGTCAAGCGCGCCGCTCACCAGAAGGGCGGGAACACGCAGCGTGGGCAGACGCTCCCACAGGCTGGTTTGGCGCCCCGCGCCCATACCGCGTAAGCTGTTGGCGTAGCCCACGGCGCTGCCCCGCAACCGGCGTTCGTGCAAGGCGGCTCGTTCAGCGACCGGCAGCGCCTGTTGGCTGGCGAAAAGCGGAATGGTCGCCCAATGTTCAACAAACCACACCAGACCCTCGCGCTCGATCCGGTCAGCCAGGGCGTCGTCGCTGGCGGCGCGGGCGGCCCGTTCGGCGGGGTCGGCGATGCCGGGCGAGGTACTTTCGAGCAGCAGTGCCCCGACTCGTTCCGGCGCTGCTGTTGCTAAGTGCAGGGCCACCCGCCCGCCCAACGAGTAGCCCAATACGTCGGTGCGGGCGAGGCCCAAGGCGTCAAGCAGCGCCACCAAGTCAGTGACGCAGTGCGCGAAGCTGTAGCGCG
>CAIRDL010000175.1 GCA_903877345.1 uncultured Oscillochloris sp.
CACGGTGGTGGGGCAGCGTCCTCGCTGGCTTCGACAAGCTCAGCCAACGAGGACGCTGCTGGCGCGCACGCTGCTGGCGCGCACGCTGCTGGCGCGCACGCTGCCTGAGCTTGTCGAAGGCAGCACCCAATTTCCCGTTCGTCGCGTAGTCTGCCATCGTAAACTGTCAAGCTGAAACCGCCGATTCTGAACTTTGTCTTAGGATTTTGGATTTTAGATTGGGCCAAGGTGCGTGGGTGCTTTACACTCTTGGCGAGCGCATAGCTCCTAATGTGTTCGACCTGAAACCTGAAACCTGGCCCCTGAACCCTTGGCTAACACAACAACCAGTGAGCATCGGGCTGTTTGATTCGGGACTTGGCGGGCTGTCGGTGGCGCGAGCCATTCGCACGGCGCTGCCTCACCACGACCTGCTCTACCTCGCCGACACTGCCTTTTGCCCCTACGGCCCGCTGCCCGTCGCGCAAGTACGCGCCCGTGCGCTGGCCTGCGCCCATTGGCTGATCGGACAAGGGGCGCGCATCGTCGTGGTCGCCTGCAACACCGCTACCTCGGCGGCGGTCGAGCTGTTGCGGGCCACACTGCCGGTGCCGGTCGTCGGGATGGAGCCGGGCGTCAAGCCTGCAGTCGCCACGACGCGCACGGGCCGCGTGGCGGTACTCGCCACCAGTGGCACCCTTACCGGTGACCGTTTCGCGCACCTCGTCAAGCGCTTCGGCAACGGGGTTACGGTGCAGACGGTGGCGTGTCCGGCGATGGTGCAGTTGGTTGAGGCGGGTGAACTGACAGGGCCGCAGGCGGCGGCGGTGGTGGCCGACTACGTTGCCCCGCTCGTCGCCGATGGGGTGGACACCTTGGTGCTTGGCTGCACCCATTTCCCGCCGTTGCGCGCCCTGATCGCGGCGGCGGCCCCCGGCGTGACGATCATTGACACAGGGCCAGCCGTAGCCGCGCAAACGGCTCGTATCGCGGCGGCGGCGCGCATCAGTGGCGGGGCGGGGCGCGTCACCTTTGCAACAACCGGCGACCCGGAGCAGGTCGCGCCTGCGTTGGGGCGGGTGTGGGGCGAAGCGGTGCCGGTGACGTGGGCGGCGTGTTAGGGCGGCGGATCTTCTTGCGTAGTCCGTACTGCGTGATCCGTGATCCGTGATTGGTCAGGGTACGGCCCGGTCACGGATCACGCAGCACGGATCATTTGCACGACTTGGATGATTGAAGAGTCCCGCGTCACTAACGTCTCGCTATAGTGCTATTCAGAGCACCAGCCTACGCTCGGCGATGAGCTTGCTGCGGAGCTTGCGATAGAGATCGTCGTAGTTGAGACGATCCATTGTGATTTCGTACTTGTAAACTTGCAGCATCTTATGGATCTCAGCGTCAAGCCGCTCTTCCACCTGGAGTTCATCGGTGATAATGGCGGCAAGGGCGAGGCGCAAGTCGCCGTCATCGCAACGAAAAAGGATGCCGTCTGTATCGGCGAGGGCATCAATCAAGGCGGCGCTGAGCGTCTCGATCTTATCGGGGGATAATTTCATGGCATTTTGTCCGCTGATGGGGCGTGGCCTACCGGCCCTCGCCCCGTTGCAAAGCCGCCCGTACTTGGCGGGCGAAAAGAAGGGCGAACAGACCCCAGCCGAGCCACGGGAAGAGGCGACGGCTAAAACGGGCGGTGAGGAGCCAGACCAAGATCAGGCTGCGCACGGTGCCGACAAGATCCTGCTTCCAGCGCACCGCCTGACATGCGGCCTGCCAGTCGAGGGTGGTGAGGCGCGGCATCAGCCCGCACTCGACACAGCCTTCGAGGGAATAGACGTAGATTGTGTCGGTGTGGCGGGCGGCGAGCAGCAAGTCGCGCTCAAAGGCGGCCCACGGCAGCGCGGGGCTGCCTGCGCTGCTACTGTTGCGCACGGCACTCCCGCTAAGCGTGCCAACGCCGATGCTGTCGGCAACGGGGCCGTAGCTCGTGATCAGTGCCCCGCCGAGGTCATTGCCGAGCGCGTCGAGGGGCGCGCTGCTGTAGCACATCAGCACCTCAACATCGGCGGGCAGATCAACGATGTCGAGGGCGCGTTGCACGAGGGTAGTACCAGCACGGCGGTCGTCGGCGAGGATAGGCAACTGGTAGGTATGCACCTCGTAGCCGTCATGATGGATTTCGGTGATCAGTTCCGTGTAAGCGGCGCGGGCCGCCGCGAAGAGGACGTTCTCGCGGGCCTGCCAGGCCCGACGGGCCAAATCACGCACGCCCCAGCGCTGGATCCGATCCAGTTCACTCGTGGGCGGTTCGATGTCCAGCCCGACCGCCTGGAACTGCACGCCGCCACTCTTTGCCCAACGGTGAAAAGCGCGGTAACGCTCAATCGCCTGGGGGTAATTCTGGAGATGGAACCAGAAACCTTCACCGGGCGGCAGGAGCAGCCAAGCAATGACGGGAATGTGGTAGCGGTTGAGCAGGCGGGCCACAGCGGCGGTGGGTTCGTCAAGCTTGCGGGTCGCAAGGGCGACGCCGTAGCCTGCCGCCGCGAGGGTAGGAAGCACCTGTTGGCTGACGAGCAGCGCGTGAAGTTCCGGGTTTTCAAGTTCGCAGAAAAAAATGAGTTGGGGACGGTTCAAGCCGGGGCGTACCGGCTCAGTTAGCGTATCAAGTGGGTAGACCATGGAGACAAGCTTTCAGCTTTTAGCTTTTGGCTTGCGAATTGTACCATTCCTTGCGCTGTGCCCGCGTTAGTACGCCAACGCGACAGCGCTTGATGATCGCACCACGTTACAGTTTGTCCTGTTTGTAGGAGTGGCTTCAGCCGCGTTAGCAAGCCTTACACGGGGCTAAAGCCACTCCTATTAGCAATCCTACACAGGTTGTGAAAAAGAGTCGAGGCTTTAGGCGGCCCTTTCCGGCTAAAGCCTCGACTCCGCGCAACACCCCCAATAGGATTGCTATACGAACCCCTGACCCTATCTACGAATCCCTGACTCTACAGCGACTTGGGGGCGGGCAGTTCTTGGCGCGGAACGACGCTTTTGTTGGTAGGGG
>CAIRDL010000176.1 GCA_903877345.1 uncultured Oscillochloris sp.
CCGTAGCAAACGCGAGGGTCTCGGCAAAGCCGTTGCCGATAGCAAAGATGACCAGCGCACCCCAGTGGATGGGACGACCACCGTGACGGGCAACCAAAACGTAGAGCGTCTGGCTCAAAACAAGCGAAGCGCACAGGTAGATGACCAACCAAGGACGATTCAGGGTTGCCGCGACATTCCACGTCGTGAGCCAGTCCCATAAGGCGAATGTGCCGATAGCGATTGAAATCAGCCAGTACAGACCGATCAAGCGTTCCGGGTGGTGGGTGCCAACACGCTCAGCGTTTGGACGTGACTGTGGGGCGGTTTTGTCTAATTGAAGATTCACTGGTTGCTTGCCTTTAGGCGCGGAAGTCCAGGAGCTTCAGCCCTGGGAGGAAGCGCCCCGTTGTAGCGACGCAAGATACCGCGTCGCCACGAGATCAACGTTCGGTGCGATAGTTCAAGCTCACGCGCTTTTGCCCTGGGTTACTGACTGCTCTGGATCGGGCGGGTTGAGGCGGTGGCGAGGCGTACGCCAAGCGAAACTGCTGCAATGACAGTTTTTTGTTTATAAGCAAAAACAGTATACCATACACTGGCGGTTGCCGACAAGTGGGTTATGGCGGTGTGCCAGGGCTGATGCAAAGTCGCTCGTCGGTAAACGGCTAGTGCTTGCCCATCACGCTCGCTGCACGCACTGTTTGATATTCGGTCTTAAAAAGACAGACAAATAACATATCACTATAGCAATCCTCTTGGAACCATAAAGCGGGGTCAAGGCGTTAGCCGACTGAAGCCTTGACTCCTTTTCACAACCCGGATAGGATTGCTCTAGCACAACATTCAAAATTTAGAATCTCATGTCAGCCCATACTCTTGAACACACGGTCGCCCCTGCTGAGGCAGGCGCGACCGTCCTTACGTTGGCCTGCGCCCTAGCAGGTACGACGGGCGAACATATCGTCGCCCACGGCGGGGCGTGGCTAAATGGGCGGCGGGTGTCAGGCACTGCGCAGGTCACTTCGGGAGCGACCCTGGCGTTGCACTTGCCGCCTGATGGCGCATATCCCGACCTGACGCTAACACCTGCCGACCTCGCCTACGAGGATACGTGGCTGGTGGCACTGCACAAACGGGCGGGCTGGTATGTGGGCGCAACGCCTTGGGATCAGTATGGCAATGTGTTGGCGGCACTTGAACGTTACTTCCTCACCCGCGACGGCGTGACCCCACCGCTTCATTTGGCCCATCAACTCGACCGCGACACCTCGGGGGTGTTGCTATGCAGTAAAGCCCCCGCCGCCAACGCCCCGCTCCAAGCTGCGTTTGCTGGACGACGTGTAGCCAAACGCTACCTCGGCCTCTGCGCGGGCGCGCCGCCGTGGGCCACGTACGATCTCCAGACGGGCCACGGGCGGGCGGCGGGCGGGCGCTGGCGCGTCTACCCGCTTGCAACGGTGGGGCAAGTGCTGCCAGCGGGCGGCGGGCGTGTGCGGGTGGCCCATACCGTCTTCGTGGTCGTGGCCCACCTAACCGACGCTACCCTCGTGACGGCGGTGCTTCACACGGGCCGCACGCACCAAATTCGCCTGCACCTCGCCCATCTGGGCCATCCGTTGCTCGGTGATGCCCGCTACGGCGGGCCAACCCACTACGGCGGCCACGATCTGTCCGGTCAATTCCTGCATGCTGCTGAACTGCACTTGGCTCACCCAATCACCGGCGTGCCCCTCGTGCTGACTAGCCCGTTACCGCCACATTTTCAAGCACTCTTGGGCGGAGGTTGGCCTGCGTAGTACTTCTCAGCACGTCATCACCCGGTGCAAGCAGATGGGAGTGCTGCCTCAGTGGTGAGGCGAAAGAGCAATGGTAGAATAGTGTCCATGGCTTTTGTGGTTCCTTCGTTAGACAAGGTTCCATGCTGCTTTACAGCCTTGGCTGTCGCACCGCTTCCTGATGCGCTCGACCTGAAATCTGATACCCGGCACCTGAAACCTTGTCTAAGCAGTGAACCCATGCCCTACACGCCCATTGTTGCCACCCTTGGCTATGTACTCACCCCCGACCGCCGTTCGGTGCTGCTGATCCATCGCAATGCCCGCTCTGATGACGCCCACCTCGGCAAATATAATGGTCTGGGCGGCAAGCTTGAACCCAATGAGGATGTGGTCACGGGGATGCGCCGTGAATTGCGTGAGGAGGCCGCCATCGAGGCGCTCACGCTGACCCTGCGCGGCACCGTCAGTTGGCCCGGTTTCGGCCCGCAGGGCGAGGCATGGCTCGGCTTTCTCTTCGTGATCACGCACTTTCGCGGCGAGCCGTTGGCCCGTAATCCTGAAGGTACGCTCACGTGGGAACCCGTTGCCCGCCTCCTCGCAGGCGCGTTGCCCCTTTGGCCCGGCGACCACCATTTTCTGCCCCTTGTGTTCAGCCCTGACCCGCGCCAGTTCCACGGGGTTATGCCCTACCGTGACGGCCAACCCGTAAGCTGGCACTATACGCTGATCTAGGCCATCGCCGCCGCGTAGAGACGCCACAGCTTGCGTCTCTCCGCCCTGATCGCTTTCCCGGCTGTAGCACCGTTGCTCAGCTTTACAATTGAAACCTCCCCCATGCTCTTTGCGGCGTTGCGTGAGATCGCTAAACGGTAAAGCGCGTTTGAAACATGCTTAAAGGTACGTTATAGTGTCCTCTTCGTAGGCGCAAGACCGACCGCTGGGCAAGTTTCAAGCGCACGACACAGCCTTTTGGCTAGGACGTTCATGGCTCTAACTGACACCGTTCAGCGCGTACGCATCTACTTGAACCGCGATGACCAGTGGGAAGGTGGCCCGCGCTACGTGGCGCTGCTCGATCAGTTGCGCCGCATCGGGGCGACCGGGGCCACCGCGCTGCAAGGGTTGGCCGGTTTTGGGCCCGGTACGCGGCGGCGGATTACCAGCGCGGATCGCTCCGACCAGCATCAGCCGGTGGTGGTCGAGTGGATTGACCGGGACGAGCGGGTCGCCCGCTTGCTGCCCATGCTTGCCGATCTGCTCGGCGATGCCCTCGTGACGGTTGAGTCGATTCCTATTTATCAAGCGACCTTGCGCGCCCGTGGCCCGTTCACCACTGAGCGTGGCGTTGGCGATCTGATGCGCCGCCCAGCCCCCGCCGTCAGCACGCAGACGCAACTCACGGATGTCCTGCACCTCTTGGTTACCGAACGCCTCGGCACGCTACCAGTGATAGCCGCGCTGGGTCAGACCGAACGCCTCGGCACGCTACCAGTGACAATCGCGACGGGTCAGTTGGTCGGCCTGATTGCCGAGCAGGATCTGGCTTGGCGCGCTGGGTTGCACCTGAAACCCGCCCTGCTGCCCCTGCTCACGCCTGAGGAACGCGAGGCCATCTTGCAACCCTTGGTGGGCCGTCTCGCCCACGAGGTGATGAACACGGAACCCCGCAGCGTTGGCGTCAATACGGCGATTGCCCAAGCGCTCGTCACGATGATTGAATGGGGCTACGCGCAACTCCCCGTGGTTGAGCGCGACGGTCGGCTCGTTGGTCTCCTCGAACCCGAACAGGTGCTGCGCGAGGTGTTGGCCCAGGCCCAAGTTGCCCCTGAAGCGGGCACCGTGCGCGATGCCGAGCCGCCCACGCCGGTGCGCTTGATCCTCCAGACGGTCGTCGCCCAAGTGACGGCGGGCACGCGGCTCAATCTCGCCTTGGCCCAACTGCTCGCCACGCCCGGTCGGCACCTGTTGGTGGTTGCTGACGACGGTCGTTTGGTCGGCACCCTCGACGAAGCCAGCGCCTTGCGTGGTCTCGCTGGCCCCGAACGCGCCGCGTTCCTTACGGCGCTCCAACGGCCTCATGCGACACCCGCTACGGCCTTGCCCGGCGGCGACCGTCCGGTCGAACGGCTGAGCGTCGCCAATCCGCCGAGTATTGCAGTGCAAGCGAGTATCCTCGACGCGGCGCAGCGCCTGCTCGACCTCGGGCTTGAGCGGCTCGCCGTCGTTGATGCCGAACAGCAATTGTTGGGTATAATCGCCCGTGGCGGGCTGATCCGTGCCCTTATACAACAGAGTCAGTAGGCTTTTCATGAGTAAGACGGTCTTAATCACCGGCGGGGCCGGGTTCCTTGGCATTAACCTCGTTCGCTACCTCCTCGACCGTGGCTACCAGGTGCGCTCCCTCGACATTGCCCCTTTCGATTATCCTGAGCGGACGCGCATTACCATCCATACGGGCGACATCCGCGACCAAGCCGCCGTCATGCAGGCGATGACGGGCGTAGATTTGGTGGTGCATACCGCCGCCGCGCTCCCGCTCTACAAACCCGCCGATATTTTTTCGACTGATATTGATGGCACGCGCAATGTCATTCAGACCGCCGCCGCGCACAGGGTCGAACGCTGTGTCTACATCTCGACGACGGCAGTCTATGGCATTCCCGATCACCATCCGTTGCTTGAGACCGATCGGATGGACGGCGTTGGCCCTTACGGTGAGGCGAAGGTCAAGGCGGAAGAACTCTGTCTGAGCTACCGGGCACGAGGCATGTGTGTGCCGATTCTCCGGCCCAAGTCCTTCATTGGCCCCGAACGCCTCGGCATTTTCGCCATGCTTTACGATTGGGCCAAAGATGGCAAGAACTTCCCGCTGCCGGGCAACGGGAAGAATCGCTATCAACTCCTTGATGTGGAAGATCTCTGCGAGGCGATCTTCCTCAGTCTGACCCTCGATGCTGCCAAGGTGAACGACACCTTCAACATCGGGGCGCGGGAGTTCACGACGATTAAGCAGGATTTCCAGGCCGTGCTGAACGCGGCAGGCTTTGGCAAGCGCATCGTGACCTTCCCGGCGGCTCCGGCCACAGCAGCGCTGATTCTGGCGGAAAAACTGAAGCTTTCGCCGGTGTACAAATGGGCCTACGGCACCGTGACCGAGGATTCGTTCGTCGCGGTCGAGAAGGCTGAGCGTATCCTCGGCTTTCGGCCCAAGTACTCGAACCAAGATGCGCTGGTACGCAACTACCGTTGGTACGTGGCCCACCTCGCCGATTTCCAACACGCTAGCGGCGTCTCGCACCGCGTACCGTGGAACCAAGGCATCTGGAAAATCGCCAAGTGGTTCTTCTAGGCGAAAAATAGGCGGCGGTTCGCGTAGAGACGCAAAATATTGCGTCTCTACGGGGATGAACCGCCGTCAGCGCTTGCTGGCGGATAGCAGGCAATGATGCGGGCGATAAGCGCACTGGTCGAGTGCCCCTCGGCGTAAGGCATGAGGACGATTTCGCCGCCGTAAGCCGCGACGACGCGGCCCTCCGGCAGACGGGCGAGGTCGGGGGCGGCGCTGGTGCCAAGGGCGTAATCGCCACCCTTGACGTACACCTCGGGGCGCAGTGCGGCGACCAGCGCCTCGGCGGTCGGTTCAGCGAAAATAGTCACATAATCAACTGGGCGCAGGGCCGTGAGCAAAGCGGCGCGGTCAGCTTCGGGAACGATGGGGCGGCGCGGGCCTTTGATGGCGCGGGTCGAAGCATCGGCGTTGAGCGCGACCACCAACAGGTCGCCAAGCGCACGGGCCTGCGTCAGATAGCCGACATGACCCGCGTGGATGAGGTCGAACACCCCATTGGTGAGGATGACGCGCAGCCCCTCGTCACGCCACGTCGTGCGCAGGGCGAGCAAGTCGGGGAGCGTGAGTGTGGGCATAGGAACTCGTACAGCTTTCGTCAGCCGTCGGAAGCCGTCAGCCGTCGGAAGCCGTCAGTCGTCAAATGCTTTTTCAAACTGTTTACAGATTGAAAAATGATAATTAAAAGAATAAAATATACCAATGAGCCTGCGATCTGCAATTGATAACTGGAATCTCCGTAGTAATCAAAGATTAGGGGGAAACTTAAATACGTCACAAAGTTGTACAGAATAATCAGCTCTGTTTTCTTTGTATTTTTTGCTGAAATTATCAAAAAAGGCAATAACCACAAAAACCACTGCGGCGACCATATCTTCGAGAACAACACAAACACGCCTATCACGATAATGCAGTAATCAACTAGTACATCAATGGAGTCGAACTTCACAAAAAAAATGAGCAGCGGCGCAGCTATTTGCGCGACAAAAAAGAGCAGAGAAAAATAAGGTGAACTGACCTGAGTACCTAGCAACCCGCGCGTCAGGTTGTCCAGTAACACTGGAAAAGCTAGGTCTTCCATGCCTCTTGTCATGTGAAACGTATAAGGCACAAGTACAGTTTTGGCACCGCCAGACAAATACGATGCCAGCACGATGCCTATGCTTGTCACCGTGAACCCCACAAGCATACGCCACTGAAATTTTTTCTCAAGGGTTGTTGCATAGATAAAAAATCCTGGGAACAGCAAAACGGGATACCACTTTGTAAAGGTTGCTATCGCTAGCAGAACGGATGTCATTGTCCATTGTTTTTTTGTTGCAGAACTGTATGCAAGTAAACAAAAATAGGCAGGGAGAATATCAAAGCGATTATATGTGAAGTATAGAGTTGGCGGCAAGAACACAAGCAACACAGAATTACTGAGGCTGGGCGGTAACAACTCCAATAAAACCTTCGTAATCAAAAACAGGACGAGCAACATTTCCAGTGAAAAAAAGGCGGAATACACTTTAATTCGGATATTAGAATCTGCCCACATTGAGGTTAGATTATTGACACCAAAGAGCAACGTTGGAACTTGAGGGTATTCACTGATGGGGAGCGTGCCATCGGTAAACCATCTTCCTCTTTCAAAATAAATACTGCGGTCAATCACGTCGGCAATCAGCCGCCCTGTTTTGCCCTCAAAGAAAAGAGGGATTATCGTCATGATAATCCAGACTATAAGTAAAGTCGTCCCAATAACGAAAAGTTTTTTCCTATTATTGATGGAGTGATGTGCATGTATCATTGGGTCAACTTGCATTATCAGCGAGCTATAGTAGTTGACGAACGGGTGTTTTACTCCGAGCAATTCCAGAGCGCCAAAACGGAGTGTACCACACCGCAACAGGACGCGCTGCATCTGCTCAAACTGTCAAGTACCGGTGAACCTTGGCTTAGTGGCACTGCGCAAGCGCTCAAACTCGGCTTGGTCAATAAATGCGCCACCTTCAATCGCACGGGTACGCTCGCGGCGGTTGTGGTCAAAGTGCAGGTCGGCATACATCAAGCGGCAGCAGCGGTCATCAAGCAGTTCTTTGCGTACATAATAGCCCGTAACCTCCTCGTGTGTGCCAAATTCGACCGCCAAATCGTGCATAAGTTGGACGCGCACATGCACCGCAGCCCCACAATGGCTACAGCGCACATAGAGGTGCAGCACCGCATCGGTGGGGCTGCGCTGGCCCCTGAACAGTCGTCGCAACACATGCATGGGTTGCCCTCTCTAGTGGTTATGCGGTTGAGCAAGTCACCATACCGGAAGGGCTAGGCTGTAGCAAGGCCATTTGCACAAAGACGGTAGCTATGTTAGAATGCGCGGGCTGTGAGGCATAGCACTCTTTAAATATGCGATACGCCGGCGTAGCTCAATTGGCAGAGCAACGGTTTTGTAAACCGTAGGTTCAGGGTTCAATTCCCTGCGTCGGCTCCAGAGTCCGTGGGTCGGTTCC
>CAIRDL010000177.1 GCA_903877345.1 uncultured Oscillochloris sp.
CGAACAGGAAGCCGGGTGCTGCCTTCGACAAGCTCAGGCAGCGTTCGCGCCCGCAGCGTCCTCGCTGGCTGAGCGTGTCGAAGCCAGCGAGGACACTGCCTCACCCTCGCGGCGCGAGGCCCAAACTGTCAAGCTGGTTTGAAACATACTTTAGAACTGGAGCGAACCATGATGCAGAGCATCAGCTTTGAACGGGCCGCATCTTTCTATGATGCGACGCGGGGGTACATGCCAGGCAGCGCAGAGCGGATCCGCGATGCGATTGTCGCCCAGACGGGGGCGACGGCGCATACGCGCTTGCTCGAACTGGGCATCGGGACGGGGCGCATCGCGGTGCCGTTCCTCACGGCGGGCTTCAGTTACGCCGGGATTGATCTTGCCCCGGCGATGCTGGCCGCGCTCGTGGCGAAAGCCAGCGGTTGGCCGCGCTTGCCGTTGCTCGTGCGCGGCGATGTGGGGCAACTTCCCTTCACCGACAGCAGCTTCGACATCATCTTGGCCGTCCACGTCCTGCATCTCGTGGCCGACTGGCGCGCAACCTTGCACGAGGCACGCCGGGTGCTGCGACCGCACGGAGCGCACCTCTTACTTGCAAAAGATGTGGGCGAAGGGGAACTGCCGGAGGTGCCGCTTGAGGCGCTTGCGCCGCCGATGCTGGCGCAACGGGTCTGGAAGCGCACCCTGAAGGACTTGGGCCTGACGGGGAAGGAAGGGCAGCCAGGGCTTAGCCCCCAAGACCCGGCAGTGCGCGAACTGCTTGAAGGTCTGGGGGCCACCGTTACGACGCTAGACCTCGCGGAGTACGAACGCGAGCCACTTTCGGCCCGTGAGGTGGTGCAAGGCTACAGTCAGCGCCTCTACAGCGCGGATTGGGCGCGGGAGGCGGCCCTGCACCACGCTGCGGTCGCCCAAATCGAGCAGTGGCTCGCCACGGAATGCCCCGAACCCGACCGACCGTTCCCGCGCAAAGGGTGCTTCCGCGTGGTGTTGGCGACGTGGGCGTAGCCGCTTGGGGTAAAGGCTCAGGTCGCCTCGCGCATATCGCGCACCCCGGTGGTAGCGGTGGCCCAAGCGCGGCGACCCAACACATCCAGCGCTGACGGCATAAAGACCGGGATGTTGACCGTCAGCATCATCGCCAGATCTTCTTGAAGCGTGCTGTCTTCATCGAGGAAACGGAGCACCTGGGGGGGGCTATTCCGGCTAAAGAGTTGACTGAAGAACGTCTTGCCGCTCACGCGACATGTATCGAGGACATGCAGCAACACGCTATCCAACAGCGCGTGACGGTTGAAGCGCGGTTCCGCATAGAACGGCTGGTTGGTCGCCTGGAGACTGGCGGCGATCTGCTGCGACTGGCGCTGGATGCGCTGGAAGGTGAAGCCCGTCGAGGCTTTGGTCATGCCGCCTGCCGTGCCGATCATCATGACGTGGGGGCTGGGGCGGCGCACGAAGGGCAGATCCGTCATCGGGATCACCCCGTACTCGACATGCTCAATCGCGTAGTCGGTCAGCCCCAGATGGGTAGCGATGTAGTGGCGCAAACCCGTATCGTAGAGCGTTTGCTCGGCGAGGGCGGGCGAGAACAGGGTGTACTCGACCAGCGCCGTGCGTTCGCTGGAAGGCAGCACATAGACGAAACGCACCTCGTTGCCCTGCTCGATGCGGAAGTCCATAAAGGTCGCGGCAGTGGGGTCGAACACGGGCGTGGGGGCGGTGATCACCCAGCCCTTGAAGTGTTGGAGCCAGTAAATATACCCCGGCGGCACCAAGGCGGGTCGGTAGAGACTGCTGAAGGCCCAATCCCCCGTGTAGGTTTGCCCATCCACCGTCACGGTGACGCCGTCAGCGTGATCGTCAATGCGCTCGATCTGCCCGTAGCGGCGGGTCACATTGGGCTGCGTAGCGAGCCAATCGTCCATGAAGCGGTAGAAGTCGCTGCCGTGGATCAACTTGTAGCGATAGGGTGCAAGCGCAATCTGCGCGGTGTGGTCTTCACCATAGAACCAGAGCCGATCCCAACTCCGGGCGACCACCGGCTCAAACGCACCGGCACCAACCTCCCAAAAACACCACGTCCGGTCATTCCGCTGCTTCGGCGCTTGGTCAAGCAAAAGGATCGGTCGGTCGTTCAAGCCAGCGCGCCCCAAATGGTAGGCCAAGCTTAGCCCGGCAGCGCCACCCCCAGCGATGATGTAAGCAAACTGGTTGGTCATAAG
>CAIRDL010000178.1 GCA_903877345.1 uncultured Oscillochloris sp.
AGAGTCATGCCCATCCGTCTGCTTGAGGCGACGGTCGCGGCGCAGATCGCTGCCGGTGAAGTGGTCGAGCGCCCCGCCTCTGTGGTGAAGGAATTGGTCGAGAATGCCCTCGACGCCGGCGCACACCGCATTAGCGTCGAGGCGCGGGGCGGTGGTCTACGTGAGTTGAAGGTGCAAGATGATGGGAGCGGGATCGCTGCCCACGAGGTTGAACTGGCCTTTGAGCGTCACGCGACGAGCAAACTCGCTTCTGCCGATGATTTGTTACAGCTGCGAACCCTCGGCTTTCGTGGCGAGGCGCTCCCCTCCATTGCTTCCGTGGCCCAAGTGATCTGCCTCACGCGCACCGCCGACGAGGAAGTTGGCACCGAGTTGCGTCTTGCGGGCGGTGAAGTGCAGGCTCGTATGCCCTGCGGCGGTTCGCCCGGCACCAGTTTGAGCGTGCGTAACCTCTTTTACAACACGCCCGTGCGCCGCGAGTATCTCCGCTCCGATGCCACCGAATTGAGTGCGGTTAGTGCGGTGGTGCAGCAATACGCCTTGGCCTACCCCGAGGTGCGTTTTAGCTTGTTGCTCGAAGGTCGTCTCGCCTTCCAAACAAGCGGCAACGGCGACCTGCGCGCCGTGCTGATTGAACTCTACGGACTCGAAGTGGCCCGCCAGTTGCTGGCAGTTGAGGCGCACACCGGCGAAGGTGAACATGAAATCACCGTCGCCGGGATGCTTTCGCCCCCTGGCCTCACCCGAGGTTCGCGGAGCTATATGCACCTCTTTGTCAACCGGCGCGCGCTCCAGCCCCGTGGCGCACTCGTCGCCGTGGTCGAAAGCGCTTACCACACGCTGCTGATGAAGGGTCGCCACCCTTTGGTGGTGCTTGATCTGCGCGTTCACCCGCTTGCGGTTGATGTGAATGTTCACCCCACAAAGAGCGAAGTGAAGTTTCGCTTCGCCCCGCAGGTGCATAGCGCGCTCGGGCGGGCCATCCGCGAGGCGCTGGTTGCCGGGGCGGGGGTACCGACATGGGGCGGTGAAGACGACGCGCTGCAACGCCGCTTCGAGTTGCGCCAACTCGGCCAACCCGCGCCCCGCGCCCCTGCGCCCTCGGCCTGGGGTGTTGGTGTGGCGGCCTGGGATAGCGAGCGCAGCCGGTGGGATGTGGGCGCAACACCGGCCCCGAACGACGAGCGCGACGCGGCGGATCTGTGGCTTAGCCGGGGTGAACCGGAACCGGCGGACGAGTCGGCCCTCACCGCGCCGTCGCCTGCGGCGGATGCAGAGCCAGCGCCGCCAACCGCGCCACCAACGGTGACCCCGCCGCCCGTCGCTCCCGACCCGGCCCACGGGAAGCTGCCGCCGCTACGGGTGATCGGCCAAGTCGGCCTGACCTACATTGTGGCCGAGGCTCCTGAGGGGATGTATCTGATTGACCAGCACGCCGCCCACGAGCGAATCACCTACGAACGACTGATGGCTCAACACGCCGACGGTGCCATCGAGTCACAGGGCTTGCTGCTGCCGCAGGTCGTGCCGCTCGCCCCTACGGCGAGTGCGTTGCTGTTGGGCAACCCCGAGCGCCTCACCGAATGGGGCTTCGCGCTCGACGAGTGGGGCGAAGGTGTGCGCGTCCGTGCGTTGCCCGCCACGCTCCCCGCCGAAGCGCTGGCGCAGGCGCTCCACGAACTCGCCGACTACCTCGCCGGTCGCGGCGGCTCCACACCGCACCTCTGGCGCGAGGCGATGCTCATCACGCTGTCGTGCCACACCTCGGTGCGGGCCGGTCAGACGCTCACACTCGACGAAATGCGCCACTTGCTCCAGTTGCTCGAAGCCTGTGTCAGCCCGCGCACCTGTCCTCACGGTCGCCCCACGATGATTTTGCTGACGCCGCCCCAACTTGAACGCCAGTTTGGGCGGCGGGCCTAGTCCGACGAGCGCATCAGGAAGCCTAGCGTCGCAACCTGCGACCACATGCTCCTTGCGTCTTTGCGTCTTTGCGTCTTTGCGTCAGATCGCTAAATTGTACAATTGATTTGGCACGAACTTTCGCACGACTTGCATCATCTCCAACACTTGCGTGCCAGTCTGAGTTGAGGTGCTACGACTCCCCGCCCATCACCGTAAGAAACAACGCGACCGCCGCCGGGTCAAAGTGGCTGCCCGCCAGCGAGCGAATGTGGCTAAACACTTCCTGCTCAGACCAAGCGGGGCGGTACGGGCGGTCGGAGCGCAGGGCGTCCCACACATCTACCACGGCAAACAGGCGGGCCACGAGCGGGATCGCCTCGCCGCATAGCCCGTGCGGGTAGCCAGCCCCATCCCAACGCTCGTGGTGATAATGCGGAATATCGAGCGCCGGGTGCAGATAGGCGATGGGCGTCAGCAATGCGACCGCCATCTCCGGGTGGCGGCGCATAATCACCCATTCCTCTTCCGTCAGCCGCCCCGGCTTGAGCAGGATCTGGTCGGGGATGCCCATCTTGCCAATGTCGTGTAACAATGCGCCGCGCCGCACTTGCACCAGTTCCGCTTCCGCAAGGCCCGCCGCCCGCGCTAGTTTGAGCGTCA
>CAIRDL010000179.1 GCA_903877345.1 uncultured Oscillochloris sp.
AGAAAGACGACATCCTCACGCGGGAAGACGTACTGCTTCTGCTTGTAGCGCACCGAAACCGCCGTCTCGTCAATCTTCAACTGGAGGAGCGGGTTGGCCTGGGGCAGCAGCATCCGGTGGTCGAGCGTATCACACACCGTGCGGAGCATACGCTTCAAGGTGACAAAATCAAAGACCAACTGGTCAGCATTCAGCACGCCAGTCAGGCGCACCGCCGCGCGATAGTTATGGCCGTGCAGTTGCTCGCACTGATCGCCATCGTAGGTAATAAAGTGTCCGGCACAAAAGGTGGTGTAGTCTTTGCTCACGGACACTTGGAAGGTGGACATGGACAAGCTCCCCAGACGGCATCACGGCAGCGCAAAACTGCTGCCTATTGTACCATTGGGTCAGGGGGCGGGGGGCGGGGGCCAGGGGGCGGGGTCAGGGGTCAGCTTGACAGTTTGTAGTAGGGGCTTTAGCCCCGTGCTTGGCTTGCTAACGCGGCTGAAGCCCCTACTACGAACCGTACAGACGGGAAGGCATGGTTCAACTCAGCTTGACAGTTTGGGCGACTGCACCGCGTCCTGTCGCGGCAAATCTGCAATCTAAGACAAGGTTCCACGCTACTTTACAGTCTTGGCTGGCGCACGGCTTCCTGATGCGCTCGACCTGAAACCTGAAACCTGGCCCCTGAAACCTTGTCTAAAATCTGCAATGCAACGCGCCGCCTTCGCGCCATTGGGTGGCGGAAAAGCGGCGCGTTGGTGTGACTTCCAAAAAAGGCGGGCCAGTCGCCCCTAGACGTTGGACAACCCTGCCCTAATCTTCAATCGTAAACCCAAGCTTAATCGTGACCTGCCAGTGGGCCACGTGTCCTTCCTCAATATAGCCCCGCGTCTCCGTAACCTGGAACCAACGGGTGTTCCTGATCGTTGTGCCGGCCTTCGTCAGGGCATTCTGGACGGCTTCCTCAATCGAGGTCGGTGAAGAACCAACGAGTTCGACAATCTTGTAGACATGCTCAGCCATGGGTGCCTCCAGACGCTACGCACTCTTCTTCGCCGTGCGCTTGGCGGGAGTCGCGGCGGGCTTGGCCGCGCTTTTTGCGGCGGGCTTGGCCGCAGTTTTTGTGGCGGGCTTGGCCACGGTTTTTGCGGCGGACTTGGCCACGGTTTTTGCGGCGGGCTTGGCCGCAACGGGATCAGCGTCAACCACTACGGGGGCCATTTCCTCTAAGCTATGGGTGAGGTAATCGCACTTCGGGTAGCGCGAGCAGCCGAAGAAGGGCCGCCCAAACTTTCCTCGGCGCTGGAGCAGTTCGCCTTCGCTACACTTGGGGCAGGCCACGCCGGTCGGCAGCGGCAACGGCACGGGCTTGCCGTCTTTGCCGATGCGGCGGGTATTGGCGCACTCGGGGTAGCCCGAACAGCCGAGGAAGGGGCCAAAGCGACTCTTTTTGAGCACCATCGGTTGCCCACACACATTGCAGATCACATCGCTGGTTGCGGGCGTTGCCGTCTTATCAAGCAGGATGTGCCCCTCACCATTGCGGTGGAAATCGCTCGTGAAGTCACACGAGTCAGGGCCACCCTCTTTGGTGTAGCGCGTGCAGGCCAAAAACTCACCGTTGCGCCCAAACTTGATGGCTAAGCGGCCCTGGTCGCATTTGGGGCAAACCAGGTCGGTGATAATCTCCTCGCGCTTCACGTTCCGCATCTGGATCTGCGCGTTGGCAAGCGTCACTTGGAAAGGGCCGTAGAAGGCACGAAGGACAGGCACCCACGCCTTGGTGCCTTCGGCAATATCGTCGAGTTGCTGTTCGAGGGCTGAGGTGAAAGCGTAGTCAACAATGGTCGGGAAATGTTCAACCAGCAGATCGGTGACGAGCCGCCCAAGGGAGGTGGGGAGCAGCTTCTTCTCGGTCAACTCGACGTACTCACGTTCCTGAATCGTCGAAATGATCGAGGCGTAGGTCGAGGGGCGGCCAATCCCTAGCTGTTCAAGTTCCTTGACCAAACTGGCCTCGGTGAAGCGCGGGGCGGGTTCGGTAAAGTGTTGGATGGGCAACAACTGCATCAACGTCAGCGGGTCGCCCTCGCTGAGCGGCGGCAAGCGCCGTTCGCGGTCTTCGTCCTCTTCGCCTTCATCAAGGCTAACGTTATAGACAGCCAAGAAGCCGGGGAACTTGAGCACCGAGCCGGTGGCGCGGAAGACGTAGGGAGCGGTGCCACTACTGACGGTGCGAGTCCATGCGCTGAGGTCAACGGTGGTACTGTCGAAGATGGCGGGGGCCATCTGCGAGGCGACAAAGCGCTTCCAGATCAGATCGTAGAGGCGTGACAGGTCGCGGTCAAGCTTATCGCTGATACTTTCGGGGATGCGGGCGCTACTGGTGGGCCGGATCGCCTCGTGAGCCTCCTGGGCACCTTTCACCTTGGTGCGGTAGACGGGCGCTTTGTCGGGCAAGTAGGTGGCCCCAAAGCGGGCGCTGATCACCTGGCGGGCTTCGGCCTGCGCTTCGGCGGCGACATTGGTGCTGTCGGTACGCATGTAGGTGATGAGGCCGACGGTGCCCTCGTCGCCGCCAACATCAAGCCCTTCGTAGAGGCGTTGGGCGAGCGTCATGGTCTTCTTGGCGCTGAACCCAAGCTTGCGGGCCGCTTCCTGTTGCAACGTTGAGGTGGTGAAAGGCGGGGCGGGACTGCGCCGCTTATCTTTGCGCGTAACTTTCTGTACGACGTAGCGGGCATGGTCGAGGTCAGCAACAATGGCGTCAGCCTGGGCCTGCGCCGGGACGGCGAACTTGTCCAGCTTTTTGCCCGCCCGCTCGACCAACACAGCGCGGAAGGCATCACGGGGCGCGACCCCGCCCGTTTTCACCAAATCGGCCTCAATCGTCCAATACTCAACCGGGACGAAGGTCTCGACCTCGCGCTCGCGCTCGACAATGAGGCGCACCGCCACTGACTGGACACGCCCGGCGGAGAGGCCACGCTTGACTTTATCCCAGAGCAACGGGCTGATCTGGTAGCCAACGAGGCGGTCGAGCACGCGGCGAGCCTGTTGGGCGTTCACGAGGTTCGTATCAATGGTGCGGGGGTTCTGGATGGCCTGTTGCACCGCGTTGCGGGTAATCTCTTGGAAGACCACGCGATGGATGGGGATGCGCCGAGGGACGCTCACGGCTTCGGTGATATGCCACGCGATGGCCTCGCCCTCACGGTCAGGGTCGGTCGCGAGGTAGATCGCATCGGCGTTCTTCATCGCCTGGCGCAGCTCGCTGACCACCTTCTGCTTCGTGACCTCGTAGACGGGCGCGAAGTCGTGGTCGAGGTCAATGGCAAGATCGCGCTTGGGCAAATCGCGCACATGACCCATGCTCGAAGTCACCCGATAGCCGTGGCCGAGATACTTTTGGATCGTCTTCGCCTTTGCGGGCGATTCGACAATAACGAGTTTGTCTCCCATAGGGCCCTGTACTAGCCGCAGTGGCGAGCGTGTAGGCTGCTGCCAGCGGGGGGGATTTTGCCCCTGCACTATACGCGGGGCGTTTAGCCTTGTCAATAGCCGTGGAAGGGCTACGCAAAGTCGCTCGCCGTGGGTTCGCGGGCTGATCGAGCCTGCTTTAGCCGGCTTCGTAAACGTAGCCGAGGGCTTCAGCCCCACGGAGAACGACGTTGACGTAGCCCTAGATGCGTCCATACGTCCTGCCTGCCTTGACACCCCTCCCACGTAATGCTACCCTGTAGCCGTTGTGGGGCAGCCTACAGCGGTTCGCGATGCGTAGCAGTCCACATGGGTATTCGTTAGCACCGTCACGATGGAGTTGGGGTCATGACCAACCACGAGCCCACTATTGCCAACCTTCTGCGGCAGCTTGCTAACGAGTATGCTGGCCCCGTGGAAGAGCAGCACCTTTTTGCGCGAGTGCTTGAGCTGCGCCCTAGTAGCGCCAAGCACCCGCACACCACTATTCGTGAGCGGTTGCGCTGGGATGGCCTAAACCTGGGCTGGTTGCGCCTGAGTCGCCGCCAGTTGCTGCCGCTCCGCGTCGCCCTCCAAGGGCTACGTTTCCGCTGCCAACCCCACCCACACGAGGTCGAGTCCGGGTTGCTCGCCCTTACGCACCTCCAGCCTTTCGTTGGGCTGCACAGCGGCGCGTGTACGTTGCGCGACACCGAGGGTGCCCGCATCCCCTACCTTGACCTTGATACCGCCAGCACCAGCGAGGCGGTGTTGTCCGCCTTTGATCTTAAAGCGTTTTACCAGCGCACCGCTTTTCACCCCGGCGATAGTCTGCTTGTGACGATCACAAGTGCCGAGCCGTTGGGGTTAGTGATTGAGCGTGAGGCCAGCACCGCGTTTCGCGCTGGTGCGGTTGCAGCCCAAGATGCGGAACTGCTCGAGGCGATGGTCGAGCGCGTCCGCCGCACCCATACCACCCTCATCGCCTGTGACGAGATCATCCTCCCTATCTTTGCGACCGCCCCTTGGCGCACGACCTACCCCGGCAGCGCTTGGCAACACCTGCTCTTGCGCGACGGACGCCTCCAGATTGTTGATGATCGCTTCCTCTCCGACCAACTTTTTGGCACTGATCCCCAAGCTGCATACGATTACCACAGCGCCGATACCGCCCTCTTCGCCGAGATTGATGCGCTCCAAAGTGAGATTGGGCGCGCACGCCAGCTTGATGTCGAAGCGGGCCTCTGGAGCGGCCAAGTCCAACGGGCCTCCGCAACCTACGGCTTTCTCGATGCGGATCTCGCCGAACGCCCGTTCTTTGGGGGTCTTGATGAACCGGAGGAGGCGAGTTGGGAGGTTGATGAGCCTTGGGAGGCGACCGCCGCGCCTGCCGAAGCGACTCTCGACCCGAACGACCCTGCGCTTCTCCAGGCCGCCCGCGACCGCCTCTTCGCCTTGCTACCCCCCAACGACGCCGCCCGCCTCCGCCTTGCCCGCCCTGAAGAGGCCGAGGTGATTATCGCCAGTCACCTGAATATGCTCCTCGCTCGCGCCCCCGAACTCTTCCCTCGCATTGATCAGCTCCCGCCCAGTACCCCAACTGACGCCAACATTTCGCTCGTTATTCCACCTGATTGGCATGATGAATGGGACGATGAAGAAGAAGATGATTTAGGTGCTGAATTTGAAGTTGAATTAACAGCGAATGATAATGCTTTCGCCGTCAGCAGCGACTTGATTAGCCAGTTCTACGATTATTTGCTTGAGATGGGCAAGCGCGAGGCCACCGCCCGAGGCCGCGCCCGCGCCCTGAACATCTACGCCGACTTCCTCGCTTCTTACTATGGGCGCAGTCTTGCCGAGGGCGACTACGCCACCCTTGATGAGTGCTTTTTCTACTATTACCCGCAACGGGTGATGAACAGTTCGACCCG
>CAIRDL010000180.1 GCA_903877345.1 uncultured Oscillochloris sp.
AGCGTCCCGGTGGGCATCATCATCGCCGGGACGCTTCGCTCCGCTCAGCGTGACAGGGCGAGTTTTGCGGTATTGCCTAAAATCTTATCACGCCAGCCAGCCCTTGGCCCGCAGCAAGTCGTTGCCCAACAGCCCCAGCAGCAGCTCATAGGCGGTGCCAACATGCTCCGGGTGGTACTCGAAGCGGTTTCGCTCAAAATACTGCACCACATAGGGCTGCCCATCCTCCGGGTTCGTTTCCGTGAACTCGTCGCTGATTGGGTAGCCATAGACCGCCAGACCGCCGTTGCGCTCCCAATAGGCACGAAAGCTATTGCGGATGGCGTGGCCGGTCTCGGGAAAGAAGCGCTCGCCCGTCCCACTCGGCGCAGCCTTCGGTAGAAACGGCCCTTCGCCACGCCGCTCCACCGTGCGTTCGTTCCCTAACAGCCCCAACAGCACCTGATACTGCGGGGCACGGTTCTCCGGGTGATACTCGAAGCGCGCCCGCTCGAAATATTGCGTCAGATAGGCCCGTCCGTCGGCGGCGTTGATCTCGCGAAAGGCCGCGCTTAGGCCATGAAGAGCGGGCTGATCGTCTGGCCGGTCTCGGGTGCGTAGCCTTGATCGCATAGGGCTGGACGCGCCACCGTCATTCCAGTACCCAGATTGCCCACATCAAGCACGCTGAGCGTCGTGCCGTTGCGCCCAAGCAGTTGCAGCGGCAGGTAAGGGCTAAACTGGAGTTCCCCACGCTGGTCGCCCACCCGCGCCCAGTGTTGCCCGCTGTCGGTGCTGAGGTAGGTGCCGCTCACGTCTTCCAGCGCAACCACCTGTGGCGCGGCGCGGGCGATGATCGGCGGCGGGCTGTTCCACTCCGGGGTGACGGGCAGCGCCGGGTTCCCCAGGGCTTGCCAACTTTTCCCGCCATCGTTGCTCAGGCTGAAGCTGAAATAACGCGGCCCATACGGTGCCGTGCTGACCGAAAAGCGCATCACACCGTCGCGCACCGCGTAGAACGTGTCGTGGCTCAACGAGCCCATCGCACCCTCAGCGACGGGGGTGAAGGTGCGCCCGCCATCATTGGAGAGCAGCGTATGCGTGGCATTGCTGGAACCGGGGTAGCCGGGGTCAATGTGAAGCATCAGGGTGCCAACCGGCGCGAGGGCTTCGCCGAGCGCTTCCGCAGCCACCGCAGCGGCGAACACGCGGCTCTAGATCGCGGCCAAATCGAGCGTACACGGCTGCGCGCTGCCGAACGGCTGCACGGTCACGGTGGTAACATCCACGGTGAACACCTCTCTGGCACTGATGATTGGTTGCTACCTGCATCGTACCCGAAAGGCGTTCGCCTTGTCTCAGCGGCCTGCCGCTGACGTTGCAACCGCCCTGCGAAGGATGGCACGAGGTGTGCAAACGGGTGCAACTTGTGGTACAATCCGACTTGGCGTGTACGCGGTTGTACACGCCAATCCTTTAGCTTTGCGCCTTAGCACTCGCAGGGGTTGAGTGCTAAAATGAACTGACCGGCACACCCTTCGTCCGACCTTCCGCAGAGCCGTATCGGATGTCAACAACTAAGGCATGTTTCAGATTGCAGCTTTGCCGCAACAGGACGCGGTGCATTCGCCCAAACTGTCAAGCTGGTTTGAACCATGCCTAAGACAAGATTCATAGCTACTTTACAGTTTCAGTCCGCACAGGGCATTCGGATGCATTCGACCTAAAACCTGAAACCTGGCCCCTGAAACCTTGTCTCAACAGTCAAAACTAGGCAGGGCTTGCCAAAACACACAACGAGTAGGACGACACCCATGTCGGCGGGTCTGACGGAGCGGCGACAGAGCATTCTCAAGCTGGTGATCCAGGAATTTGTGGCAACGGCAACCCCGGTGGCCTCCGAGACGCTGGTACGCAAGTATCGGCTGAATGTCTCGCCCGCCACCGTGCGCAACGAACTCGCTGCCCTGGAGGAACTCGGCTACCTCACGCACCTGCATACCTCGGCGGGGCGACTCCCCACAGATACCGGCTACCGGTTTTTTGTCGAGAACTTGATGGAGCGCACACCCCTGGCGCTGCCCGAACAACGGATGATCCGCCATCAGTTCTATCAGGTGCGTGGTGAACTGGATCAGTGGGTGCAGTTGGCAGGCGCGGTTTTGGCCCGTACCGCCCAAAACGCTTCGGTCGTCACGCCGCCGCGTACCGCCGAACGCCTGCGCTTTCGCCATCTTGAACTGATCGCCATTCACGAGAGTATGGCCCTGGCGGTGCTCGTCTTCCACAGTGGCATCGTCAAACAGCAAACCTTCATGCTCGACAGCGCCCGCTCGCCTGACGATTTGCGGCGCTGCGCCGCCCGCCTCAGCGACCACCTCGCAGATCTCGCCCTTGCTGGTGTCGAGGAGTTGGTCGCCCGCGAAGCGCAACAGGCGCAGCCTAGTTTCGGTGAGTTTGAACGGAGCGTGCTGGCGCTGGTCGTTAAGGCCATGCAGACCTTTGAAGAACACGCCCAAGAACTGATCTACAGCGATGGGCTGATTGAGATGCTTAGTCAGCCCGAGTTTATCCCCGCTTTGGCCCGCGATGACGCGGAACATGCCGTCGAGCGGATGCGACGGGCTTTTGAACTGCTGAAGAGTGGTCGCGGTCTGGGGCCACTCATTCCTCAGGCCCTTGCCTCCGATGGCGTCCAGGTGATTATCGGTGGTGAAAATAGCGCCGACGAGATGCGCGAATACAGTGTGGTGCTGGCGCGCTATGGCGTGGATCGGGCCGTGGTTGGCGTCCTTGGCATCATTGGGCCGACCCGCATGGCCTACCCGCGCTCTATCTCCACCGTGCGCTACATCTCTTCCCTGATGAGCGACCTGTTGGCCGAGTTGTACAACACCGAGGGGCGCAACCCCGAACTTCCCAGCGACTGAGGCTTGGGTTGCGAATTGTAGATTGTAGATTGTAGATTGCGGTACGTTTTCCTGTATTGGAACGTATCCACGAACACTATGGCTTTAGGGATTATAAGAGGGATCTATGAGCGAAGAGCAGAACACAGTTGATCAGGCCACCGAGATGATTGAGGAAAGCCTCGTCGCTGAGCTTCAGGCGCGGTTGGCGAAGGCGGAGAACGAGGCCGCCGATTTTAAGGATCAGTGGCTGCGCGCTACCGCCGATTATAAAAACTTTAAGCGCCGCGCTGAGCTTGAGCGCTCGGAACTGATCCGCAGTGCTAGTTCGGCCCTGGTGCTGAAGCTGTTGCCGGTGATGGACGATTTTGAGCGCGCCATCGCCAACATTCCCGCCGACATTGCGGGTAGTTCATGGTGGAGCGGCACGCAGTTGATCGCCCAAAAGCTGCGCCTTTTGTTGGAGAGCGAAGGCGTCAGAGGGATCGAAGCCGTGGGTCAGGCGTTTGACCCCAATCTGCACGAGGCCGTCCTCTACGAAGAGGCGGAAGGCCAGGATGGCACGGTTCTCGCCGAACTTCAACGCGGCTATAAATTGGGCGACCGCGTGCTACGACCGAGTATGGTGAAAGTTGGCCGCGGTTAGACCGCATCAGTGAGCGTAGGAGTAGTTGGCGTATGCCAAAAGTTATTGGAATCGATCTGGGAACTACCAACTCGGTCGTCGCCGTGGTTGAGGGCGGCGAGGCCGTCGTTATTCCCAACGCCGAAGGTGCTCGCCTCACCCCGTCGGTGGTGGCAATGAATAAGGCCGGCGAGCGCATGGTCGGCCAGGTGGCCCGCCGTCAGGCCGTGACTAACCCCGAGAATACGATCTTCTCGGCTAAGCGTTTCATTGGGCGTAAATTTAGTGAGCAGGTTGTCCAACGTGACGTGAGTCTGGTGCCGTATAAGCTGACCGGCGCGCCCAATGGCGATGTGCGCGTGACGATGGGCGGCAAAGATTACGCGCCCCCCGAAGTCTCGGCGATGGTGCTCCAGAAGCTCAAGGCTGATGCCGAAGCCTATTTGGGCGAACCTGTCACCCAGGCGGTGATTACCGTGCCGGCCTATTTCAATGATAGCCAGCGCCAAGCCACCAAGGACGCCGGGAAGATCGCTGGTCTCGAGGTTTTGCGCATCGTCAACGAGCCAACCGCTTCCGCCCTAGCCTATGGCCTGGATAAAAAGGGCAAAGATGAAGTGGTCGTCGTCTACGATATGGGCGGCGGCACCTTTGATGTTTCGGTACTCGAACTGAGCGACGGCGTGGTTGAGGTGAAATCTACCAGCGGCGACACCCACCTCGGCGGCGATGATTTTGACCAGCGCATTATTGAGTGGTTGGCGAGCGAGTTCCAGCGCTCCAACGGGGTTGACCTGCGCCAAGACCGGATGGCGCTCCAACGCCTTCGCGAAGCGGCGGAGAAGGCGAAGATGGAACTCTCTTCCGTCGGCCAGACCGAGGTGAACCTGCCCTTCATCACCGCCGACGCCACTGGCCCTCGGCACCTGAGTATCACGTTGGGGCGGGCGAAACTCGAACAACTGACCGGCGACCTGATCGAGCGCAGTATGGCTCCGGTGCGCCAAGCTCTTGGCGATGCAAGCCTCAAGCCCGGTCAGATTGACGAGATCATTCTGGTCGGCGGGCAGACGCGCATGCCCGCCATTCAAGATGCAGTGCGGAAGTTCTTTGGCAAAGAACCCAACCGCTCGGTGAATCCTGACGAAGTGGTGGCTGTGGGCGCAGCCATTCAGGCCGGCGTGCTTGGTGGTGAAGTGAAAGACGTGCTGCTGCTCGACGTGACGCCCTTGACCCTGGGCATCGAAACCCTGGGTGGCGTGATGACGCCCCTGATTGAGCGCAACACGACCATTCCGACCCGCAAGAGCCAGGTTTTCTCGACGGCGAGCGACCACCAGAGTACCGTCGAGATTCAGGTGCTCCAGGGTGAGCGCGCCGAGGCCCGTTACAATAAGAGCCTGGGCAAGTTCGAGTTGTCGGGCATCCCGGCGATGCCGCGTGGCAAACCGCAGATCGAGGTCACGTTCGACATTGACGCCAACGGCATCGTCAACGTAACCGCGACCGACAAAATGACTGGCTCCGAGCAACGCATCACCATCACCGCCTCGTCGGGCCTGAGCGACAAAGAGATCGAACAGATGGTGCGCGAGGCCGAGATTCACGCCGAGGATGATAAAGCCCGGCGCGACCTGATCGAGGCCCGCAACGCCGCCGATAGCATGGTCTACAGCGCCGAACGGGCGTTGCGCGAGTCGGGCGACAAGGTGGATGGCGTCGCCCGCACGGAAGTGCAGGATGCCGTGACAGCGGTGCGGCAGGCGCACGCCGCAGAGGACGCGCAGGAGCTTCGCAACCGAACGGCGGAGTTGGCCGTGGTGATGCAGAAAATCGGCGATGCCGTGTACGCCGCTGAAAGCGCTAACTTTGACGGCGAACTTGAGGGCGAGCATGAAGATCCGGAGCGCGTAGACTAGGGGCGCAGTTCTTCTACGGATGGCAGTTTGTAGCTTTGCCGCAGCATGACCAAAAGACCGCCGCTCGTGGCTTTGGGCGAAAGCCCGTTGAAGCAGGCGCGCTTACCCAAGGCTAAAGCGACGCAAGCGCTTGCGTCGCGCCTGGGTTCCCGCGTCTAAAGGACATTTTCTATGACAACGGGCGCGAAGCGTGACTACTACGAGGTGCTTGGCGTCGGTCGGACAGCCAGCCAGGACGAGATTAAGAAAGCCTATCGGCGGCTGGCGCGTCAGTATCATCCCGATGTGAATAAAGATGACGGTGCCGAGTCTAAGTTCAAGGAACTGAACGAGGCTTACGAGGTGCTGTCCGATGAGCAGAAGCGGGCGATGTACGACCGTTTCGGCCACGGTGCGCCCGGCGGGATGAGTGGCGGAGGTGGCTACGGCGACCCGTTCGGGGGGGCCGATCCGTTCAGTACGATCTTTGACGCCTTCTTTGGCGGGGCGGCGGCTGGCCCGCGCACCCAACGCGGCCCCCAACGTGGGGCCGACCTGCGCTACAATCTGCGGCTCAGCTTCGAGGAGGCGATCTTCGGGGTGGATAAGGAGATTGAGTACCGCCGCCTTGAGGGTTGTCCCAGTTGTCGGGGCAGCGGCGCCGAACCCGGCACTGACCCGGTGCGCTGCCCGAAGTGCAGTGGCAGCGGCGAGGTGCGGCAGCGCGCTCCTTTGTTCAATATGGTCACCGTCACGACCTGCGACAACTGCGGCGGCACTGGCTCGGTCATCCCCATTCCTTGCCGCGAGTGCCGTGGCGAGGGGCGTGTTCGGCAGGCCCGTCGCATCACGGTGAAGGTGCCCGCCGGGGTGGACGGCAACCAACAGATCCGCATCAATGGTGAGGGCGAGGCTGGCCCACGGGGTGGCCCCTTTGGCAATCTGTATGTGGCCCTCGATGTGCAGCCCCATGCCCTTTTCTTGCGCGAGGGGAACGACATTATTTTTGAACTGAAGCTGAATGTGGCCCAGGCTGCCCTCGGCGAGGAAATCGAAGTCCCCACAATTGATGGCAACGAAAAGCTGCGTCTCCCGCCCGCAACCCAAACCGGCCAGACCTTCCGGCTACGCGGCAAGGGCGTGCCGTTCCTGCGCCAACAGGGTCGGGGCGACCAGATCATCGTTACGCGGGTGGTCGTACCCCAACGGCTCACCGAACACCAGC
>CAIRDL010000181.1 GCA_903877345.1 uncultured Oscillochloris sp.
GTGACTCGCACCCGCTCATGCCTTCAAGCTGCCTGAAAAGGTCGCGGCGTGGGTCAGGCCAGGGATGGACAAGCACTGGTCAAGCGTAGGCGCGGCTTGTAGCCGCGCACGCTGCGGCAATGGGTCATGCGGTTCCAAGCCGCACCTACGGCAACGTAATTAAGGTTCGCAGGTACGTTGCCGTTTAAGCAAATGCAGCGCGTCCGGTTGCGGCAAAGCTGCAAGCTGCCCCAATTGGCAGCGGCGGCATCACCGGACGCGGGGCCAACCTGATCATCATTGACGACCCCATTCGCTCGCGGGAAGACGCCAACAGCCAAAACTCCCGCGAGAAAGCCTGGGAGTGGTATTCCAACGATGTCTACACGCGCCTGGAACCGGGCGGGGCGATTATGCTTATTTTGACTCGCTGGCACCACGACGACCTCGCGGGGCGCATTCTGGCGAGTGTTGACGGCCCCACCGCGAGGGGCGCAGCCCGGCCCGGTTCGAGGTGTGGCAGGATGGGAAGCGGGCCTTCACCTACCCCGCGACCTGCGGCTGGCAGACGGTGCGGCGCACCGCCATCGCGAAGGCGGCGGGGCTGGTCGGGGTGGCTCCCACGGCGGGCACCACGACGCTGCTCCCCCAACAGGTGGTGCCGTCGGCGCGCATCACGCCGCTCATCTCCGCCCTGGCGGAGCTTGGCAGGGAGGAGAACCACGCCACGAGCCAGCGCGTCCTGATGGAGCAGGCCCGGAGCCACGCCTACGCGGTGGCCGCGCAGGGGCTCACCGCCTTCAACACGCTGGAGCGGCAGGTGCAGAAGGAACTCACTCTGCGGTACGATGAAGCCGCTGCGGCAGCCCGCACGCGCACCATCCGGTATCGCGCCTGACCACGAACGTCGGTTGCGCCCGCTGCCGCCCCCTGGGCAGCGGGCAAAATAGAAAGCACCTATGGAGAATTGGAGTCACGACGCCTTTGCCAGTGCCATCGCCTACGCAGTCCTTGGTAACTTGGATGCCCTGCTCGCCGCGCACCCCGCAGGTAATGACCTCCGGGTTGCCCTGTATCGAGATCAGTTGCCCGTCGTCGGTGCTACCCTTGCACCCAGCGCCCTGCGTGAACCCCGTGGTGCGCCCCTGGATGCACATGTGGTACAGATGGTGCTGACGTGGCTCGATGCCACCATCACCGTCGCGCTTCGGTACCTGGCGCACCGTACTGACACGACCTACGAGGTGACGGCGGTGGCCGCGCTGGGGGCCGTCGCTGCCTTCCAGGCCGTGGTCGGCCCGCCGCTGCGCCTTGCGCCAGCCCAGATGGAGGAATGGACGCTGTGGCTGGAAACCGGCCCGGACATCTGGACGACCGACCCCAGCCGCATCGCCGCCCGGCGGGCGCTTGCCCAGTCGTTGCGCGAAGGGAGGGCGGTGGGGCACGTCCGGCGGACAGACCCTGGGGCAAGCAGGATTTCGCTCGACCTTATCGAACAGTAAAGCGCAGTATCTACGCGACGGGCCGTGTCCGTCGCGGGAAAGGAATGCATGGGAATCTGGGATTTTGACGCCTTCGCCAGTGACGACGCCTACGATGTCCTCGGCAAACTTGACGACCTGCTCGCCGCTCACTCCACCGGAGTGGGCGGGGCGGGCCTCCGAACCGCGCTCCGCACCGTGCGGCTGCCCTGCATGGGCTACGATTACGATGCGGAAACGGGTGCCCCGACTCCAACGACCGAGCGGCCGGTGTCCCTGAGCGCGGCGCGGGTGGCGTTGGCGTGGCTCGCTGACCTCGTAACGACCGCGATTCATCAGCCCATGACCGACGAAACCGAACGGAAGGCGGTAGCCGCTCTGGGCGCGATCGCGGCCATCCGGGTGGTTATCATGGGCACCGAGACCAACACCTGCACCCCCGCCCAGCGGGAAGAATGGGCGCTCTGGTTGGAGACCGGCCCGAATATCTGGACAACCGACCCCCGCCGCGCCGCCGCTCGGCGAGCGCTCGCCTACGCCCTGCGTCGGGGCAAAATGGTCGCACACACGCCGCTCGTGGAGCGTAGGCAGACCA
>CAIRDL010000182.1 GCA_903877345.1 uncultured Oscillochloris sp.
GTCGAAGCCCGCGTCCTCGTTGGCTGAGCCTGTCGAAGCCCGCGTCCTCGTTGGCTGAGCCTGTCGAAGCCCGCGTGCTGCCTGCGACAAGCTCAGGCAGCGTTTGCGTTGGCTGAGCGTGTCGAAGCCCGCGAGGACACTGCCCCACCCTAGCGGTGCGAGGCCCAAACGGTCAAGCTGGGCTGAAACATGCCCAAGCGTTGAAGTCGCGCCTACGGAGCCTGCGGCTGGGCATCGGCCTACGCCGACGCCGCCAACGGTCTCTGTGCTGCGCCTTCAGAGCCAGTTTAGTTTTGCCATAGTCACGCCGCACACCCGATTCACCAAATCCAGCCAAATTACGAAAAGTTAAACTATCTGGAATACAAGCTTAACAAAATTAAATCTTCCTTCAGCTATTAGTGTAATCCTTCACAAGACCAAACAGTGCCAAGCCCATGAATTTTGCCTGCAAAGCGCAGTGTGCGAGATAACAGTTCGTTTATTTTGGTCAATAAAAGGCTTTGCACACCGCTGGTTTCCCAAATGCACAGATATGCCATGTTACATACTGCCGGCATATATACTACAATAGCGTTGCCCCCGCTGGTTCTTGTCTCTCTTCCTCCCTGGCGGCTCGGCACACCCACGGCCCCGTGATCTAGCGAGTGACTGTTCGTTGCATGGCTTTGCTGTGCCAAAAAAGCCCCTGAAGGGTTCGCTTTGATGCACCTGTTGGTTCGCATCCTCATCAATTTCAGCGGCGTTGCGGCCCTGGCGCTCCTCGCTGCATGCGCGACCGGCCCTGTCGCCGGGCGAGAAAATGCGCTTGTAGCCACGCCTAGTGCCTCAACGGCGGTGTCTGCGACAGTGGGAGCGTTGCCCGCCCAAGCGATCCCGACCGCTGGTGCCCCCGGTGGTGCGGCAACCTACGTCTGGCAGCTCACCAACCTCAGACTTACCCCGGCCAACGTGATTGAACTACCGACTGGCACGTTGGCCGAAACGTATCTCCTCGTTGGGGCCACGACTGCCCCTACGAACACTTTGGTAAAGGAGGGCAACTTTCAACTGGTGCTGAGCGCGTTCTGGCCCAAGCAAGACTTGCCGGGCCAACCCGCCGGCAAGTGGTACGTCAAAGGAACCTGGACGATCACCGACCCGACGGTGCCGACCCCGGTGGTTCGGCAACGTCAGCCGCCCGGCGTGGTTACGGGCATGTTGGTGACGACTCTCGACCACGACCCGACCCAGTCTGGCGCTTCGTTGACGCTCCCCATCACTCTACCGCTCTCGCGGGTGAATGGCGTCTGGAGCAAAGGTGCGGGTACGCTTTGCCTTGACCCTGATCGCGGCGGGGGTAGCCTTACGCTCGTCCTTGAGCGACGAGACCGTTAAGTCAGCCGTATTCGTCATGGGGGAAGAGAATCTATGTTTCGTTTGCGTAAGCTGTCCTTGAGTGTGCTGCCCATCCGCTTGCTGTTCGTCGTCGCTGGCCTGTTGCTTTTTGGCATCAGTGTCGCCTCGGCTGCCATTCCCGGGACGCGGCGCGGCCCGGAAGGTACCACGGCCCCGAATCCCGGTACGCAGCAACAGGAACTGGGGAATATCACCTTCCCCTTCCCGTTCAACGTGTTTGAATTTCCGGTGACGTGTGGGGCGTGCCACGGCGGTACGATTGATCAGCAGGTCGGCCATTATGGCAACTGGGCTGGCTCGAATATGGCGAGCGCGGCCCGTGACCCGATTTTTCGCGCCAATGCGATGATTGTCAACGACACTGTCAATGGTGCGGCAAACCTTTGCTTTCGCTGCCACAGCCCCAATGGCTGGCTCTCGGGTCGCTTTGACCCCAAGCTGGCGGGCAATCCTGATGGTAGCGGGATGATCCACTCCATCCTCGCTTCGACCGATGATGAAGGCGTGATGTGCGAGACCTGCCACCGTGCAATGGGCGGCGTTGAGGCGCAGGCGATTAACGGCTTGCAGCCGGGAGTCAATGGGGTCACGACGGATACCGTTGCGCTCCAGACGCTCTCGCAGACCCTTTCTACCGACCCGGCCTTCAACATGATGGCGGGCCTGACGGATTGGCCGCACAAGGGTGTTGCTTATCCCAATGGGCCGCTGCCCGGCAACCCGCTAGGCGATGCCACGCTCCAGTTCAACGACGGCATGACCTACGGCGGCAAGTATGATGGCTCGGTGGATGTCTACTTCAGCGATGTGCCGATCCTCGACAGTACCGGGCGCGTTACGGCCTATACCGGCCAGACCTACGGTATTTACCCGCCCAACTACACCGGCGCGAAGAACCCGGTACCCACAGGCATGCCGCAGTTCAATGCGGTCGGTCAGGAGATTGTCTACAACCCCGATGGCTCGGTCTCGGTTCACTTCGAGGTGCCGAAGGCTAATCCGTCCGCTGAGCAGTCGCTCTCGATTGAGCACCCGACCTACAAAAACGAGTTTATCCGCTCGTCCGAGTTCTGTGGTGCGTGCCACGACCTGACGGTGCCGGTGCTGAACCACGGCATGCCCGAGCAGCGCACCTTTACCGAGTGGAAGTACAGCCAGTACGGCGTCTACGCCCCGACCAACGCGACGACGGGTGAGCCGGAGCCGCAGAATTGCCAGAGTTGCCACGCGGGTTCGCTCAAGCATGAGTATGCGGACGACGCGGCGGTGAGCCTCAACGCCGATCCGACCATCGTTGGCTGGGCACCTTACGCCAAGGATCGCAACGCCACGGGTGGCACCACGGTGCATAAGCTGGCGGGCGCGAACCGTGACCTCCCCGCGATGATGCAGATCCTTTACCCGGAGGTTGATCTGGAGGTGATCGGTGCGCCGACGGGCCGCGACACGCGCCTCTTCCCTGGCGTGATGTCCGACCGCAGCGAGAGCTACGCCCGCACCATCCGCAATACCGAAATCCAGATGCGGAACGCGCTCAATGTCGAACTGGTCAAGAGCCCGACCTACAACGCGACCACCGGCAAGTGGGAAGTTCAGGTCAAGGTGACCAACACCTCGGGCCACCGCATCCCCACCGGCTACCCCGATGGCCGCCGCTTCTGGCTCAGCCTGAACGTGACCGACGCCAGCGGCAAGTCCGTCTACCAGTCGGGTGTGTACAACGAGGCCACCGCCGAACTGAGCACCGACGGCACCAAGCCGTTTACCCAGGCGCTGAGCAACACGATTGACAGCGGCAACAACGCCGTGATGGTCTACGACAAGGTGACGGCAACCTGCGCGGGTGCGAACAACACCAACTGCACGATTTCGCCGAGCCTGTTGAACGGGACGGTCGTCCTCGACAACCGCATTCCGCCTGCGGGCTACAACCGGGAAGACTACTACGCGGCGGGGACGCGCTTCTACAGCTACAGCACCAACCCCGACGGAACGGTCAACCAGGTTGACACCAAGGATCGCTACGCCGACGGTCAGAACTACGACCTCGTCACCTACACCTTTGACGCCCCGGCGGATGCGGCGCTGAACGCCCGCGCCGAAGTCTACTGGCAGACCCACACCAAGCCCTTCATGGAGCACCTCCGCACCAGCGATAGCTCGACGGTGCGCCCGGAAGGCCCGCCCAGCATTTACGCGGCGAACTACCCGCTGACGCCCACCTACCTGAGCGACACGGTGGTCAACTACGTCAACACGCAAACGAAGCTGCCGAAGATCACGCGCTTCGGCGACCTGACGGCGCTGGATGGCACGGCCCTGAACGACAACTGGGGCGGCGTGGCCTACGCGGCTTGGCTGCTCAGCGGCAAGGGCACCCCCTTCCTGGTTGACGCTGCCGACACGACCCAGACCACCGCACCTGCGGAACCGACCCTTACGGCGACGGCGTTTGACCCCTACGCGATTGACCTGAAATGGAACCAAGTGGCCGGGGCCGATGGCTACTACGTCTGGATCCGCTACGGGCTGGACTCCAGCGCGGGCGATGTGGGCGTCACTGCCTCGTGGGATCGGCTGGCGGTGGTGTACCCGAATGGGGCCACGGGCGACCTGACCTTCCGCAACGACGGTCTGAACGTCGGCAAATCTTACCGATACCGCATCGAAGCCTTCAACGGCGCGGGTTCGGCAACCTCCGATGTCGTGCTGGCGAAGACGCCGAGCGACCTGCCGCTACCGCCCGCTGACCCGGTCAGAGTTATCGGCGTCACCACGAGCACGGTCACGCTTGCCTGGGTTGACCAGGCCGACAACGAGACGCACTTCGCCATTCAGCGCCAGACGGTGCAGCCGAACGGGAATCTGGGGCCATTCGTTGAGGTTGGCATGATCGCAAGTCAGACGACGGGGCTGACTGGCTTCGGCGGAAACAACTACACGGACACCGGCCTGACGCCCAACACGACCTACAACTACCAGATTGTGGCGCGGAACGCGACCGGCGACTCGACGCCGACCCTCCCGGTTGCGGCCAAGACGCTCCAACTGATCCCGCCGCCGACTGGCTCCTTCAACCTTGCGCTACAGCCGTCTGCCCAAACGTCGCCAGTGAATCTTTTCTGGTACGGGACATTGACCGGCCAGACCAGTTTCTTGATCAAGCGTGCGGATGGCGTAGGCGTGGACTTCAACCTGATCGGCACTACCACCAACACGATCTACACGGACAACACAACCCTCACGCCGGGTGTGACCTACACCTACCAAGTGGTGGCGATTAACGACGGGGGCCAACTAGTCGCGGCGAACACCGTCACGGTCGTGCTCCCGGCGGCTCCGGCGGCACCCACGGGCCTCCAGGCCACACGGACGGCAACCGGCATCGCCCTGACGTGGACGACACCGAATGGGATCACGGTCGGCGCGAACAATAGCTACACGGTCGAACAGAGTGTGGACAACGGTGTGACGTGGAACACCCTCGCTACGGTGGCAGGTACGGCGAATAGTGCGCCGGCCACGACCTTCAGCGACGCCACGGCCACCGCCACGAACACGCTCTACAGCTATCGGGTCAGTGCCAGCAATACGGCGGGGACCAGTCCCGCCTCGACCGTCGCCACAGCGCTGACGGTACCGGGGGTACCGACGGTCACGCCTAATCTCCAGACTGGGGCGCAGGCCATCTTGACCCTGAACACGACGGGGAACGGCACGGTCACTTACACCATCCAACGGCGGATCGGCAACGCTGGGCAGTGGACGACCCTGACTACCACCGCGACCGGCCCGACCTACACCGACAATACACTCGTGGTGGGTACCACCTACAACTACCAAGTCAGCGCCACCAATGCGTCAGGTACCGGGCCATTCGGCACCGCCACGGTGACGACGCCACGGCTGCCGGGTGTGCCACGCAGCCTGAGCAACTCGGCTGGGCCGCTGGTGACGCTGAATTGGCTGCCGCCCACTGGCACGGTGCCAGTCACGGGCTATGCCATCGAGCGCAGCACGGCGAACAACGCGACGGGTTGGGCTGCGGCGACCATCATTGCGGTGCCAGCCACGCCGACTACCTACACCGACAATAGCGTTGTGGCCGGGATGACCTACTACTACCGCGTTCGCGCTGTCAACCAGGCGGGCAGTGGGGCGGTCTCGAACACACGCACCGTCGGGGTGCTGCTTGCGCCGACAACCGTTCGGGGCACGCGGGGTGCGGTGAACTCAAAGAAAATCACCGTTGCCTGGGCCTATACGAACAACAACCAGACGGGCTTCGCACTGGAGCGGAGCGTGAATGGTGGAGCCTGGACTCCCATCACGGTCGCAGCCGCTAATCTCCGCACCTACACGGACTCCGGCCTGACGGTGGGCGCGACGTACACCTACCGCATCCGCGCCGTCTACACCCATCCCACGAATGGAACGACGCTCTACTCACCCTACTCGGCGACTTCGGCAGGGGTTGTCGCCCGGTAGCCTGGTACGTTAACGGAATGCAAAGCGGTCATCCGAAAGGGTGGCCGCTTTGTGGTTGTGAAGCCCTGCGTACCCCCAATTGACGACTGAACCCGTGAGATCGCCAAGCTTGGTGTAGCCGCTATAATGGGCCGATGACCATTACAAGCAAGGACGTTCCTATGCTGCGCCTCGCGCTTCGCCGCACCCTGCTGCCACTGCTGCTCGTGCTGCTCTTCACCGCCCTGCCCACATGTCCCGTCCGCGCCCGCCCGACCCTCGCCACCGCTTTTGCCCCGGATCTCGTCGCGGCTCTCGACGCTGCCCTCGAAACGGGGCGCACCGACGCCCGTGCGCCTGGAGCGCTCCTCTACATTGATCTGCCTGAACACGGGGTCTACAGCGCCGCACGCGGTCTCGCCGATGTCGCCACAGGCACGCCGCTCACCCCGCAGTCCCGTGTGCGGATTGCGAGCGTCACCAAGTCCTTCGTCGCCGTCGTCGCCCTCCAACTCGTGCAGGAAGGCTGGCTCCTGCTCGACCACAGCGTGGGATACTGGTTGCCGGGACTCGTCCCCGGCGGAGAAGCGATTACCGTTCGTCAGCTTCTCAGCCACACCAGCGGTCTGCCCGACTACCTCACGGATGGCATTATTGTGCGGGCGCGGCGCGATCCGGCCCATCACTGGACGCCCCAGGAGTTGGTGGCCGAAGCCTTGCGCCGCCCCCGGCTGTTTGCCCCGGGGGCACCGGGGCGCTGGGCCTACAGCAACACCAATTACACCTTGCTTGGCCTTATCATTGAGCAAGTCACCAAGCACCCGTTGGAACTGGAGGTGCGGCAGCGCGTCATTGAACCCCTGGGCCTACGCGAGACCGCCCAGGCTCCACCCAACGCTGACCTCGGCGCGATTGCCCACGGTTATGTGGGGGGAGTTGACCAAACGGCGCTGAATATGTCGGTTGCCTGGGCTGTCGGCGACCTCAATGCCAGCGTCGGTGACCTTGCCCGTTTTACGCAGGGGCTTATGTGGGGCGCGCTGCTTCGTCCGGCGACCCTCAACACGATGCTTACCTGCACGAGCACTGGCGGCGCGTGGGGTGTCGCCGACCTCGCCTACGGTTTGGGGATTATGCGGCGCACGCTGCCCGCTGCGAACTTGCCGCCTGCGGCGCGCTTAGCGCTTGGGCACACGGGCGCCCTTAATGGCTATCGCACCGCAATGTGGTACTTCCCCGACAGCGGCATGACCATCGTCGCCGCTTTTACCCGCGAAGAGGCTGACCCCAATCGGCTCGTTTCCAGCGCCCTTCAGACGTTAGCAACCTTCAATGCTTTTGACAAGGTTTCAGGGGCCAGGGTTCAGGGGCCAGGTCGAGCACATCAAGAAGCCGTGCGCTAACCAAGACTGTAGAGTAGCCTGGAACGCAATAGAGCAAAAGTTACCCTGTCACACATGTCACGCTGAGCGACGCGAAGCGTCCCGGTGTGCATCATCATCGCCGGGACGCTTCGCTTCGCTCAGCGTGACAGGGCGAGTTTTGCGGTATTGCCCTGGAACCTTGTTTTTGCGCCAAAACAACGAC
>CAIRDL010000183.1 GCA_903877345.1 uncultured Oscillochloris sp.
CAATGTATTGCGGGTAGAAATGTCCGAACTGGTCAAGCCCGATGCCCAGGGGATGCTCGCGCAACATCGTCAGGGCGGCGCTCCAGGTCTTTAGCCTGACGCCGCTGCTGGCCCCGAAGGGGTTGAGCCGCTCGATGTTGCGCGCCAGCACGCCCAGCGCCACCAAGCCGCCTAGCCCGCCTAGCCCAGCAAGCGCCACCACCACGCGCCGGTTTCGCCACACGTGCTTTGGCAGCATCGTCACGGCGATGACCAGCGTGGCGACGCCCGCCCCAAGGTACGCTCCCCGCGAGAATGAGGCCAACAGTCCGCCGAGACACAGGGCTGTTATCAGTGCGTAAGGCCATGCCCGCCACAGCCCCGCCCGCCGATCCGTCGCGCCCCAGAAAGCCCAGTGGAGCAAGCCGCCCGCCACCGGCCAGTAGCGCCCCATCGCCAGCCCCAGGTTGTTCGGGTGCCCGTAGAGACTTGCCACCCGCCACACGCCCTCGACCAGAAAACTGTCGGCGCTGAAGCCTGCTTTGGTGCCGAAAAGCGGGGCGAGGTTCAGATTGAAAAACTGTAGGATGCCGATCAGCCCCGCCGCCGCGCCGCCCACGAGCCAACTTTGGGTGGTTAGCAGCCAATAATCGCCCATGTTGCGCCGCGTCCAGTGAACTGCCACGAGGCGAACCAAACCCACAAAGAGCAGCGGTTCAACAATGAGCCAGCGCAGCTCACGGAGGGCCGGGCCGCGTTCTGCTGCGATCTTCATCCCCCAAAATGCTGCGACGATGAACAGACCAGTTGGTGCCAGCGCCCACCACTGTGCCCGTGTCCACGTCAGGCGGGGGCGTTCGCGGCGACGGGCCAGCGCGATCAGCCAGCGCGCCCCCAACGCCAGCGCCGCGATGACGAGCAGCACTTCGTGCAACGGGAGATAGAGGCCCGCGTCACGGATGCCGAAGCGGGCGTCGAAAAGCCCTTTGGGGATGAAATAGAACGGCAAGGTTAGCGGGACAAAGAGCAGCGCCAAGTCGGGCCGCGCCAGGGCCAAGGCGCTAAAAAGAGCCAGCCCCGCCAAGGTAAGCGGGAGTTGCGCCGAGGCGCGGTAGGCCACCGTGGCTCCGAGCAACATACCGAGGCAGAGCAGACTTTCGGGTTGGAGCAGCCTTGCCCAGAGCGCAGGGTTGCCACGGAGTTGGGACTGCGCGTTGGTCAGGCGCAACCGTGCTTGGTCGAGCGCGGGGAAGAGCGCCCCAAACGTCGCCGCGAGCGCCAGCGCCAGCGCACCGAGCAGCAGCAATGGCCCGTAATCCCAGAGCCAAGGCCAACTGCGGACGGGCGTCATGGCGGGGGGCGGGTTGCGGGTGTAGGCTTGGAGCGCGTCGTAGGCGGGCAGCGTTTGCCAGTCGCGGGTGACGAGGGCGAAATAAGGCGTGGGGTCGGCGGGGTCAGGCACGGCGTAGCCACCGTAGCGCAGCATCCAGACGTTCATCACGCCAACCCAGGGCCACTCGCTGCGGGCGCGCGCCAGATGGCCGACCAGGTACGCACCCTTCGTCGCCTCACTTACCGGCTCACCCCAAGTGCGGCGTCGTTCCGGCGGGATGGTCGCGGGCGCACTATTCCAACCAAACTCGGTAATCCAGACGGGCGTCGCCGCGTCGTCGTTGGCCTCCATCACCTCGCGCAGCAGCACGACGCGACTCACGTCACTGCGCGTCCCAACGGGATGCCGCCAGTTCCAGTTGGCGCGGTCGCGCAAAAAAACGTAGCGGTGTTCCGTTGGCGGTTGGCCGAGACCATAGCTTTGGGCGGCCATCACATCGAAAAAAGCGGCCCCGCCAGCCTTGTACACGCGGTCGAGATAGGTGAGTTCGGTCATTGGCGCACGTGAGTCTAGGCCGTCGGTGGGGGCAAGACCGGGGAAAAGGATGGTGACTTGGGGGTTGGCGGCGCGGGCTGCTGTTGCGCCGACCTGCAACAGCGCGACAAAATCCTCTGGGCGGGGTTCCTCCCAGCCCCACTCACTCTTGAGGTTTGGCTCATTCCAAAGCTGAAAAAAGCGCACCTGCGGACTGCCTGGCGCATCATCCACGCCATCGCCGTCGTAGCGTTCAACCACGGCGCGCACGAACGCGCCGTAGTCGGCTAACGCATCGGGAGGCCCGGTCGAGTTACCGTCACGGAGCAGACCCGCCTGGAACGCGGGGGTGGCAGCGGCGACTTGGCGTGCCCATGCCGGGGGGCGTTCGAGCCGCCAGATTAGCGCGATGCCAGCGGACTGAGCGGCGGTGGCGATGCGGTCGTACTTCACCCAGGCCGAAACGGGGCCGACCGTCGCGAGGTTGCGCCGATCCATAAAATCCCCGCGCCCGTGGATCTCAATGTCGTCCCACGGCACCTGCATGCGGGCGTAGCGTGCGCCCATTGCCGCCGCCAAGGTGAACGAACGGGTCACAACCGCCGGGTCGGGTTCCAGATGCAGATTGAAGAGATTGACGCCGAGGGCGGGGCCACCCGAAATGGGCGTGGGTGTGGGGGTAAAAGCAATGCCGCGATGTGCGGCGTTATCGCCCCAAACCACGGCAGCAAAAGCGCCGAGCAGCAGCAGATCGAGCAGCAACAGGGCGGGCAGTCCACGCCAACGGAGGATGTTCATGGCGGGACGAGTATAGCGGCGGGTTCGGGGGCTGTCAATTGCCGCCGCTTATGGCTTACATTGAGAAAGCCCCCCTCCATACGTTTCCCCTGACTGAGTTCCACAAGAACGTGGAACTGTTCAGGTTCATGATCGGGCTGGAGCGCAGCGTGTTTAAAGACCAAGACCCCGTCAACAGCGAAGCCAGCGAACGCATGGGCGCACTCCATGACATGCTCAAAGCGTCTGGATACGATGGCCCAGACCTTGAACTGCTTCTGGTACGCCTGCTGTTCTGTCTTTTCGCCGACGATACCGGAATCTTTGAGCGCGATACCTTCCGGTACTTGCTCGAAGCGAACACACGCGCCGATGGCAAAGACCTTGGAACCCAGCTAACGCGCCTCTTCCAAGTGCTCAATACGCCACGGGAACGGCGACAGACGAACCTAGATGCGACGCTGTCAGGGTTTGACTACATCAACGGGAATCTGTTCGCAGCGACGCTGCCGCTACCGATCTTCAGCGCGGAGATGCGTACTGCGCTCATCAGTGCGTGTGGCTTCGACTGGGGGCGGATCTCACCGGCGATCTTCGGCTCGCTGTTTCAGGCCGTGATGGACAAGGATACGCGGCGAGGGGCGGGCGCGCACTACACCAGCGAAAAGAACATCCTTAAGATCATCAAGCCGCTGTTCCTCGACGCCTTGCGTCGTGAGTTCGATGCTATCAAGGCCAACAAGCCACGGCTCAGGGCTTTCCATGACAAGCTGGCAAAGCTCAGATTCTTGGATCCGGCTTGTGGCTGTGGGAATTTTCTGATCCTCGCCTACCGTGAACTCCGTCTGCTTGAGCTTGATGTGCTAACGGCGCTTAACCCCGACGCCCAGTTAGTGCTTGATGTAGCCAGCCTGTCGCGTATCAACGTAGACGCATTCTATGGTATCGAGATTGGTGAGTTCCCTGCTCGTATCGCCGAAGTTGCGCTATGGCTTGTAGACCACCAGATGAACATGCGGCTGTCTGAGGCGTTCGGCCTCTACTATGCTCGTATCCCGTTGCAGGCCGCTGCACATATCGTTCACGGGAACGCGCTCCGGGTTGACTGGAATACCGTAGTAGATCCCAAGGCGTTGTCGTACATCCTCGGCAACCCGCCGTTTGTAGGCGCGATGGTGATGAGCGCTGAGCAGCGCCAAGACGTAGCCTTCGTTTTCGCAGACCAGCTCCGCAACGCTGGTGTTCTGGATTACGTGGCGGCATGGTATTTCAAGACAGCCCAGTACATGGCGGCAAATCTTGCCCTTCGGGCTGCCTTTGTGGCTACGAACTCCATTACCCAAGGTGAGCAGGTAAACATCCTTTGGCAAGCCCTGCTCAAACGTGGGGTAAAGATCCACTTTGCCCATCGAACGTTCGCATGGAACAATGAAGCACGCGGGAAAGCTGCAGTGCATTGCGTAATCATTGGCTTTGCCCTAGAAGACTGTATCCACAAGGTGCTATACGACTATGAAAATATCAACGGCGATCCTCACATGGTGGAAGTTGCGAACATTAACCCGTACCTTGTTGCTGCGCCAAACCTCGTCGTGGTCAACCGGAGTGATCCCCTGTGCAATGTTCCAGCGATGCGTTTCGGTAGTATGCCACGCGACGGTGGGCACCTGCTATTCACCAATGAAGAATATGCTACATTCTTGGTGGCAGAGCCTAACGCTAAGCAATGGCTACGACCGTATACAGGTGCCGATGAGTTTCTGAACGGCTGGCGTAGGTGGTGCCTCTGGTTAGTGCATAGCTCACCCGCCGAACTTCGGCAACTCCCAAAGGTCCTAGCGCGTATTGAAAAGGTAAAGCAGTTCAGGCTTGCAAGCAAGGCAGCGACGACCCGTAAGTTCGCCGAAACACCTTCATTGTTCTGCCAGATTGCGCAGCCAGGTGGCGATTATCTGCTTGTTCCGCGTGTTTCTTCCGAACGACGCAGGTACATCCCCATCGGTTTTATGCCAGCCGATGTTATTGGGAATGATGCAGTATTAACCGTAGAAAACGCCACGTACTACCACTTCGGAGTCATCTCATCTGCGATGCACATGGCGTGGATGCGCGTCGTGTGCGGGCGTTTGAAGAGTGACTACCGCTACTCCAAGGACATTGTCTACAACAACTTCCCGTGGCCCACGCCCACGCCAGCGCAGACGAAGGCCATTGAGTTAGCAGCCAACGGTGTCCTAGATGCCCGTAATCTCTACCCAGGGAGCACCCTTGCTGATCTCTACGACCCGCTTACCATGCCCCCTGCGTTGCTCAAAGCCCACAAGGCTCTCGACAAAGCCGTAGACGCCGCGTATGGCACGCAGACCTTCGACACGGAGCGACAGCGCGTTGAGTTGCTCTTCGACCTGTACCAAAAACTCACCGCGCCCGGAAGTGATTAGCAGTGAGCTTCCGAAAAGCTGCGGCTATTTCCGTCGCTTCGGCTGCTTCAAGCCCAGCAAGTTGGGGCGCTCAACCTCGGGGCGTTGCGTGAACGCGGCTTCGCCGGGGCGCAGATTGGGCCGCGCCGCCAGCCAGGTGTCGCGCTGGAGCTTGACGCGCTCAAGCAGCGCTTCGATTGCTGCGGTGTCGCCCTGTTCAAGCTGGTCGCGGGTGGCAAGTAAAAAACTGACCATGTCGTTAATCCAGCGGCGAAGCCCAACCTGATTGGTGAGCAGAATGTCGCGGTGCATCGCCGGGTTGCCGGAGGCGAGGCGCGATACGTCGCGGTAGCCCGTCGCCGCTAACGCCGCCAACTCTTGCCAAGCGGGGCTGCGGCCTGTAATCTCGACCAGCCCGACCGCGAGCAGCAGCGGCAGGTGGGAAATCCCTGCCACGTAGACATCGTGCTCCTCCGGGTCAATGTAGTACGGTTTCGCCCCGACCGTACGCACCAGCGCCTCAACGACGTTCACCGCAGCTTGGGGCGTGTTCGGCCCAACGGTAAGACAGTAGATGGCGTCCTTGAACAGTTCAGGGTCGGCAGCAGCGGCTCCGGCTTGCTCTTTGCCCGCCATCGGGTGGCCGCCCACATAGGCGACGCCCGCAGGCAGCTCGGCAGCCCAACGGGCGACTTCCGCCTTGGTGCTGGCAACATCCGTCACCACGGCCCCGGCGGGGAGCAAGGGTGCCAGTTGGGTGAAAAGTTCGCGCACGGCCTGCACCGGCGTGGCGACGACGATGAGTTGGGCCTCGCGCACCGCCTCGCTCAGCGTGGGAGCCACGCGGTCAAGGGCCAACCGCCCTCGCGCCGTCTTCGCCGCGTGCGGGTCGCGATCCCAACCGACCACCTCGATTGGCCCAAGCGCCGACGCCGCAAGCTCTGCCGAACGTAATGCCAGCCCGAGTGAAGTCCCGATCAGCCCCATGCCAATGATTGCAATGCGGATCATGCGGGTGCCTCCAGATTTTAGATTGCAGATTTTCCGCCGCACGACACGCTCCTTGTGACTCTAAAATCGCATGACCGCAAAAGGAACGCGGTGGCGCATGTCATGCTGAGCGTAGCGCAGCCTCTCTTCCGGCTCCTTGGCAGACCCTTCGCTCCGCTCAGGGTGACATGACAACACCCCTTCTGCGGTATGCCTAAAATCTGAAATCCCTAGTACATCATCCGAGTAAATTTGATGGGTAGAGGCGGCTCGCGAGCCGCCTCTACGGCCTTCGGAC
>CAIRDL010000184.1 GCA_903877345.1 uncultured Oscillochloris sp.
CGATAACCTAGACAAGACAGGCGGAATGGCGTAGGCGCGGCTTGCAGCCGCGTTCCGTCCGTGCCAAGAGCCGACTCTTTCTCGATATGAGCCGACTCTTTGGGAAGCGGAAAATCTAAACCGTCCCGGTCGCTGCGTGATCCGTGCTGCGTGATCCGTGACCGGGCCGCATCCTGACCGATCACGGATCACGGATCACGGATCACGGATCACGCAGCACGCAGCACGCCTCACGCCTCACGCCTCAGATGGGATGTTTTAAGTCTTCCGCTTCCCTAATGGGGGTCGTGATGGCGGAAAAGTCGAGCACCGCCGCTGATCGCTTCTGCCAACGGTCGGCGGTTGGCTGGCGCACAGCTTCCTGATACGCCCGACCTGACCCCTGAACCCCGGCCCCTGACTCCTAGTGGTCAAAAGTGATGCGGGCGTTGGCAGACCCGCCATGTCGTACCCCCGATGGTATAATGCACCCTCGTACACCTTGCGAGGGAGCCGCGATGTCGCAACGTAAGCGTTTAGCCCTGATTGATGGGCACGCCCTGGCCTTCCGCGCTTTCCACGCGCTGCGCGAGGCGGGCCTCCGTTCGTCAAGCGGCGAGCCGACCTACGCGGTCTTCGGTTTTGCCCAGATTTTGCTGACAACCCTCGAAGCGCACCACCCCGAGTATGCCGCCGTCGCCTTTGATGTGGGCCGTACTTTCCGCGATGACCTTTATGCCGACTATAAGGCTGGCCGCGCCGCCACGCCCGAGGAGTTTCACCCGCAACTGGCCCGCATCAAGGCGTTGGTTACGGCGCTCAATCTGCCGATCTATGTTGCGGCAGGTTTTGAGGCCGATGATGTGATCGGCACCCTCGCCCGCCAAGCGACGGCGGCGGATATTGAAACGCTGATCCTCACCGGCGACACCGATAGCCTCCAGTTGATCAATGACCACGTGCGCGTGCTGCTCGCGAATCCCTACGCCAAGGGCGGCAAGACCACGACGCTCTACGATGAGGCGGCGGTGCGCGAACGCTACGCTGGCTTGGCCCCCGCCCAACTCGCCGATCTGCGCGGCCTCAAGGGCGATGCCAGCGACAACATTCCCGGCGTCAAGGGCATTGGCGAAAAGGGTGCCCTGACGCTGCTCAACCAGTTTGGCACGGTCGAGGCGCTGTTTGAGCAGCTTGATCTGGTGCCCAACCGCTACAAAAAACTCCTTGACGGCCAGCGCGATGCCGCCTTGTTCAGCAAACGCCTCGCGACGATTGTCTGTGACGTGTCGGTAGAGCTGCGTTTGGCTGATTGTGTGTTGGCTGAGTATGACCGAACGGCGGTGATCCGGCTGTTTCAGGAATTGGAGCTTGGGGCAAGCTCGAATCTGATCAAGAAACTCCCGCCCCTTGCCAGCGAGTTGGCGGCCATTGCAACGCTGCCACCAGAAGGCACGGCGCAACCCACGCTTTTTGACGCAGCAACGCCCGCCGGAACGCAGCAACTGGCGCTCTTTGATCTGCCCACCAGCACGCCGGTTGCCCCAAGTGTGTCGGTTGGCCCCAGTTTCGGCACCTACAGCGCCATCACCACGCCGGAAGCCCTGGCGGCGTTGGTCGCTGCTTTGGCGGCGGCACCGGGTTTCGCCTTTGACACCGAAAGTACCGGCCTGCGCCCCCTAGAAAGCGTGCTGGTCGGGCTTTCGGTCGCCTATACGCCTGGTGTGGCGTTTTATTTGCCCTTCGGTCATAGCGCCGGGCCGCAGTTGCCCCGCGAACAGGTGCTTGCTGCCTTGCAGCCTTTGTTCGAGGACGCGAGCCGCCCGAAGTACGCCCACAATGCCAAGTTCGACCTGGAATTGCTTTGGGGCGCGGGCATCAATGTGCAAGGGCTGACCTTCGACACCATGATCGTCGCCGCGCTGCTCGGCAAACAGCGCCTCGGGCTAAAAGATCTGGCCTTCTACGAACTGCAATTGCCCGCGCCGCTCACGCCCATCAGCGCGCTGATCGGCAAGGGCCAGAAGCAGATTAGCTTTGCTGAGGTGCCGTTGGCGCTGGCGACGCCTTATGCCGCTTCTGACGCCGACATGACCTTGCGGCTCACGCATATGTTGGAGCCGCAACTCCAGCAAGATGCCGCGCTCGCCACACTTTTCAACGCGATCGAATTGCCGTTGGTGCCGGTGCTGGTGGCGATGGAAACGGCGGGAATCACCCTCGATGCAGCCTATCTGGGGAAGCTAGGCACACAACTTGCGGGACGAATTACCGAGGCGGAGGATGCGATTTATGCGGCTGCCGGGCAGCGCTTCAACATCAACTCGGGCCAGCAACTCAACGCGGTGCTGTTCGCCAGTGGCAACTTTGGCCTTGACCCAAAACTGCTTGGGCTGAACAAACTGAAGAGCGGCGGCTACTCGCTGACCGCCGAAGTGCTTGAGCAACTCGCGCCCGTTGCGCCAATTGCCGCCCAAATCGTCCACTACCGGCAACTTAGCAAGCTGAAGAGCACCTACGTGGATGCTTTGCCCGCCTTGGTTAGCCCGCAGACGGGGCGTGTTCACACTTCGTACAACCAAGTCGGGGCGGCGACGGGGCGGTTGTCGAGCGATTCACCAAACCTCCAGAACATCCCGGTGCGTACCGAAGAGGGCCGCGAAATCCGACGGGCTTTTGTGGCCGCGCCGGGGCATCAGTTCATCGCCGCCGATTATTCGCAGATTGAACTGCGCGTGTTGGCGCATTACACCCGCGACCCGGCGCTCATCGCCACCTTCAACGAAGGGCGCGACATCCACGCCGCCACGGCAGCGCGTCTTTTCGGCATCGCCCAAGATCAGGTGGATAAGCAACAGCGGCGGATTGCAAAAACAGTCGTATTTGGGATTGTGTACGGCATCAGCGCCTTTGGGTTGGCCCAACGCCTGGGCTTTGACCGCACGACCGCCCAAGGGCTAATTGACAGCGTCTTCCAGAGTTTCCCCGGTCTCAAAGGCTACATTGACACCACGGTGCAGTTCGCCCGCACTCACGGCTACGTCCACACCCTCGGCGGACGGCGGCGCCCGTTTCCCGAATTGCGCTACGAGGATCGCAGTCCCCGCGCCCAGGCCGCAATCCGTGAGGCGATTAACACGCCCATTCAGGGCACCGCCGCCGACATCATGAAAATCGCAATGGTGAACCTTTACCGGGCCTTGCAGGAGCGCCACATGGCAACGCGCATCCTGTTGCAAGTCCACGACGAACTGATCCTCGAAGCGCCGGACGCAGAGGTTGCCGCAGCGACCGCCTTGGTGCGAGCCGTGATGGCGGGCGCGTATCCCGCCTTGGCCGTAACGCTGGGGGTTGAAGTTGAGACTGGCCCCAATTGGGAGGAGATGCACTGAGTTCTACCATTGCAGATTGCAGATTGTAGATTGTAGATTGCCAGGCATGGCATTCCAAAGCACTCTGGCTATACAGCAATCCTC
>CAIRDL010000185.1 GCA_903877345.1 uncultured Oscillochloris sp.
CATCTGCTTGGCGCACCGCGCATCTATCCGAGCTTGCGCGTGACCTATGCTGATGCGACGGAGACCGAAGCGCCGCTGACCATGCGCCTTCAGGTGACGGTCTTGGCCGTACCGCGCTGGACCACGCCCCTGCCCAACCCGTATATCGCCGGCATCCCGCTTCGGCCTGGCAGTCAGTTATTTGTTGGCCGCGACGAGGATATAGCCACGATTAGCCGCATGTTGACGCGCCCCCAAGCAAGCGCCCTCGTCATCACCGGCCAGCGTCGGATGGGCAAAACCTCGTTGTTGCAACAGCTTGGCCCGCACGTAGCCACGACGCATGCGACGGTCTATTTAGATGGGCAGCGGCTGGGCATTGACCCCGGTATGCCGCGCCTCTTTGCCGATCTTGCCGCCCGTATCGGGCGGGTGGTTGGGCTCGCCGCCCCTGCTGACACAGCCTTTGCGCAGCATCCGTTCACGACCTTTGCCGAGCAGTTTCTCCCGCTGGCGCTGGCTGCCGCCGGTAGCCGCCGCTTGTTGCTCTTGGTTGACGAGGTTGAGGCGCTGGAGGCGCGCTGTCGTGAGGGGCGACTTGATCCAGCCTTCTTTGACTACCTGCGCCACCTGATGCAACACGAACCCAGCGTTGCGATCATCTTTGCGGGTGCCCATCGGCTCGAAGAGTTGCGCCCCATGAACTGGACGGGCATCTTCAATGCGACCCTCCACCGACGTCTCGGGAGTCTGCGCGAGGCAGCTGCCCGTGCGCTGATCACGGCACCCCTCGGTGCGGCCATCTGTTTTGATGATCTCGCCCTCGATCAGATGATCCGCCTGAGCGGTGGGCACCCCTACTTCCTCCAACTCCTCTGCCAGACCCTTATTGATGGGGCAAACGAGCGCCAGCAATCCGTGGTGCGCTTCGACCATGTACTTGCCGCCCGTGAGCAGATCCTCGATCTGGGCGAAGCCCCCCTTGCGGATCTCTGGAGCGACTCAACCGCCGCTGAGCGGTTGGTGCTCATCGTCCTGGCGCAGTTCCTCCCTCGTGCAGCAGCCACAAATGTGACCCAGATCAGCATGGCGTTCGCGCAGCACGAACCGACCATGGATCCGGCTACGCTCGACGCGGCCCTCCAACGGCTCGTTTGGCGCGACATCCTGTTAGCCGAGGAAGATGAAACCATTCTTGGCGGGCGGCGATACCGCTGGCGTCTGGCGCTGCTGCCTTCCTGGATTGTACGCAGCCAGAGCCTCGTGACCACCGCCACGGCGCATCAAACCGCTGTTGGGGGCGAAGCAGGCAGCGCGCTACTGTCAAGAGGAACGAACTGATAGCCCTGGCCACGGATATTGACTAGACAGTGCTTCGCGACTCCAAGGGTCGTACGTAACTCCTTGAGGCTGGTACGTAGACTCTCGAAGCTGCTTGTGTCGGTACGCTGCCAGATCGCGGCGCAGAGTTCCTCGTGCGTAACAACATGCGCGTGGTGGGCGATCAGATACGCCAGCAGATCAAACTGTTGGGGTGAAAGTGGAAGCGGGCGGCCAGCGAGCAGAACCACCCGTCGCTCTGGGTCAAGCGTCAGTGGAGGAGCTTGGGTAACGCCGACGACGGTCTGCGCGGCGACAAAAGCTTGGAAGCCTTGGCTCACCAGTGCAGGCGTCCCATCGTCGGCCCGTACGACCAACCCAGCCGCTTCGAGGCGTCGCACGCTTGCCGGTTGACTTGGTGCAAGGATGGGGAATAGCGCAAGGAGTTGCTGATCTTCGGCGGATACATGACGCCAGAAGGCCCCCCAATGATCTGCAGCCTCCTCACGAAATGGGCCGCGTAAGAGCGTGTCCACGAGATCGCCATGCTGGGGTTCGCCGCTAATTACCCGTTCAAAGGCATAGTCGCCTAGCATCTGAAGGAAAAAGGGGTGGTCGCCGACACCCTGGATCAGTCGGTCACAAAACGGTGCCGTAAAGGGCGCACCGCCGCGTGCGGAAAGGGTCTGGAGCAGGGCGCTACTCTCTGCATGGCTGAAGAGGCCAAGCCGCAGTAAGGCGAAGAAGTTGAAGAAGGGCGAACTGTGGGGATGCACACGCGCATACGTGAGGGCCAGCAGCGGTTGGGTTGAGACGGTTAGATAGGCGAGGTGATGTTCCATCGCCAAGGCGCGCAGGCCGGCAAAAAAGTTGTTATCGAGCGCAGGATTGGTGCTCAGCGCCTCGAACTCATCGAGCATCAGCACGGGCTGGATGCCCTGCGCCACCGCTTGGCCCACAACACGCTCGAAGGCAGCGAACGAGACCGGCTCACGCGGCCTTGGGTCAGCGGATAGACCCTGGCGCACCGCATCGGCTAACAGGCCATAGATCTGCTCCGCCGACAGGCGGCCCCAGTGTTCGCAGTCAAAGTAGCAGCACTGGAGACGGAGCGCTGGCGAGAACGGCGCGGGGAGGTCATGCGGCTCCATCAGCCGAAAGAGCAGGGACGTCTTGCCGATGCGCCGAGGCCCAACGAGGGCGACGCTCTGCCCCTCGGTGAGAAAGCCGAGCGCCCGCGCAAGCAGCCGCTCACGCCCAAAGAAGTAGCTTCGATCACGGATTGGACCACGATGAAAGAAAGGATTCGTCGGCACCATCTACAGATCTCACGGTAGGTGCGGATAGGCGTTGGGCCATTGTAGCACGCAGGGATGGATGGACAGATGGGAGCGCCCCGTTTGTTGGTAGAGCCGCGTCAAAGCCATGCCTGAAGGCTCTTACCGACCTACACCTAACATTCGCGTCACGGGCCACACCAGGGTTAAAAGACGTGAACACCTATCGTAGTCGCCGCGTCGATGGAGTATGGGAAGGATTCGCGACAAACGGGCCATTGTGGGCCTTGTGGCAGCAATCATCGTGGCCCATCAGCACCCGCCACCCTTCAAGGGGCCTTGCGGTGTCTGCAATCTGTCCGCCCTCGCGGTGGGTCTGGCGGTCGCATGCCCTGGTGGTCGCCGACCTCCACTGTGGTGGCGCAGAGCGCCAGCGTGCCGCTCCGCACGGCTGACAAGAACCCTCCGCCTCTCGCAGATCATCCAGGAACTCCGACGCTGGCTCGTCGCCCTGACCAGCAGACCGCAGGTGTTGGTCGAGGAGACCTCCTCGGGGTGCCATCGTAAAACGGACGCGAAGGTGCAACGAATCGCAGTGGGAAGCCATACAGAAGCGAACGACTACACGATGAATGCAGCAGCACCGTAATACGGTGTTACCGTAATACGGTTTTACCGTCATACGGTACTGCGGTAGTGAGCAGCAGCCCCGGATGGAGGGCTGAGGAAAAGCTTGGATCGGCCCAGGCTCCATCAAGCCGGATGGCCTGGAGCGCAACGGATGCAGAGGAGTACCTCGTGACCCGAGTTATCGCAATTGCGAATCAGAAGGGTGGCGTCGGGAAGACGACCACGGCGCTCAATCTCGGCAGTGCGCTCGCTGAGCGCGGACGCTCGGTACTGCTCATTGATCTCGATCAGCAGGGCAGCCTTACGATCAGCGCGGGCCTCGACCCCGAGAGCCTGAATGAAACGGTTTACACCGTCCTCAGTTCGTACGCTGACCCGAAGGTCAAGCAGCCGTCCTTGCTCACGACCATCATCACGCCCATCGAGGCGCTTCGCATTGACCTGGCCCCGGCGAACATCGAGCTTGCCGCCCTGGATCTTGAGTTGACCCGGGTCTACAGCCGCGAGCATATTCTGCGGCGGGCGCTTGAGCCGGTGCGGGGAGCGTACGAGTACATCCTCGTAGACTGCCCGCCCTCGCTCGGACTCGTCGTGATCAATGCCCTTACGGCGGCCGATGAGGTTATCGTCCCGCTTCAGACGGACTACCTCGCCACGAAGGGTGTGAAACTCCTCATGGATACCGTCGAGGCGGTGACCGCCCAACTCAACGCGAATCTCCGCATCACGGGCATCCTGCTCACCCAGGCCGACCAGCGCACCACCCACGCACGACAAATCATCGAGCTTACGCGCACAACGTTCGCTGGACAGGTTCACGTTTTTGAGACCATCATCAAGCTGAGCGTCCGGCTGAAGGAAGCCCCGATTACCGGCCAGAGCATCCTCGCCTACGACCCCACCGGCGATGCCACCGCCGCCTATCGCCAGTTGGCGCAGGAGCTTTAATCTAGCCTTTGTAAAATAGACACAGATGCACTATCATGCTCACCATGAGCATGAGCGGGATGTTCGATACCCAAGATCATTCCG
>CAIRDL010000186.1 GCA_903877345.1 uncultured Oscillochloris sp.
AAAAGATCCGCTTCCCTTATGCTCCACTGCGGATCATCCCATCCGCGTGCGTTTCACCAACAGTGCCGGTACGGCGCATGCGCTTGCCGACAGTGGCAATGACCCCGTCGGTAGCGTAGCAACGACCCCGTCGTACTTCGGATGCATACCCGAGGCACGGCGGGGTCAAGCGTTCTAGGCTTCACGATGGCGCACCACTAGCGACGCGGGCGGCGCGGGGTATCACCGCGCTGCACCATCGTCTGCCATGCGCTATCGTTGTCGAGGGGGCGCGTGAGCAACTGATCACTCACGCGATTGGCTTGGCGATTGTTCAGTGCCGCCAACTTTCGTTCGTGCGCCTCCGCTTCATCTGAGCGGTCAGTGTAGGTCCCCCAGACCCGCCAGATCAGCGCAACGAGGGCCGCAAGGAGCGCCGCCGCGAGGGGAAAGAGGACGTAGATGCCCATTGGCCGCGCTCCTTTTTTATCGTCGGGGTGAGGCGTTTAGCGCATCTCGACGCTAAGCAACCCCAACAGCACCCGATAAGGATCTTGGTTCTCGGGGTGCCACTCGAAGCGGGCACGCTCAAACCACTGCACCGTGTAAGCCTTCCCCTGGATCGTCTCGGTCTGCGGTTCACTGAGCGGCAACCCAAAGAGGGCGATACTCTCACCGAGATCTTTCCCCGCTTGTCCATCAAACTCCAGGCCGTGGTTGCGGAAATAGCTCAGGAAGGGTTCGCACAGACTATGGCCGGTCGCGGCGAAGAAGAGACAGCCAACAGGCGCACTGCCCAGTTTGCCGAACTGCTGCCAGTCGCGCCCCTGCCGTCCCAAGACTTCCGCCCCGAGACGGCCCAACAGGACATCGTAGGGACGCGCATTTTCGGGGTGCAGTTCGAGCCGGTTGCGCTCGAACGCCTGGGCCTGATACACCCGACCCTCGATGGTGACGGCCTGTTGGGGGCCAATCGGGTAGCCAAAGACGGGCAGGCCACCATTTTCATGCCAGTAGGAAAGGATCCGCCCACAGGTTTGGTAGCCGGTTTCGGGGAAGGACTGACACCCGCTCGTGCCCGGTGTAGGCGGCGGAATGGGTGTGGGCGCTGTACCTCCAACCTCGGCCCGGAAGCGGTCACTCAGTTCTTTGGTCAGGCGCAAGTAGAGGTCACCATAGCGCTCGCTCGGCTCAATGTGGCTCCCTTCGTAAAATTCATTGAAGCTGGTCAGCACCACGGCTTGAGCCTGCCGATCAATCGCGGTCTGCCACGTCCCCTGGTAGTAAGCCCCATCCTGACGGTCGCGGGCGTGACCGCCTCGAAGCTTCAGGTCATCGTAACCCGGCATCACCGTTGCGACGAAGGGCCGACTCTGGCCGGTGCGCTGATTGTAATCGGCAAGCCGGCGTCCGTAGCTCGCCATCGCTGCCCCGGCTTGGCTTTCCCACGTAATATCGAAGTAGTAGAGCGCGTCGTAAGCCTCAAGGAAGCTGAAGTTGTCTGTACCGCCAAACCAGTACTGCTCCCGGTTGGGGTCGGCCCGATTACGTAACGCCTGCCAGGTGCCGAGATCGCCCAGGGACGGCGGGTTGAACCAGAAGACCACGGGCTTGCCTTGGTAACGCAGGTAGTTGCTCTGACCAAAGAAGTCGCTTTTTAGCACGCTCAGCGCATTGGCAAGGCCGTCAACACTCTTGAGGCTACTCCAAGCCGACTGGTCGGGAATGATCGCCACCTGGAGGTCGCGCCCACCTTCACGGGCCAGTTCGATCAACCGCCGACAGCGCTTATTCAGGCGCTCCTCATCAGGGCCGTACCACGTGCAGATCAGGGCGTCAAGGCCAGCGTCGTCGGCCTGTTGAATGTGGCGGCGGATCGTCGCGTCGTCACCGCCCGTATACTGCGGGGCGGGCAGGTCACTCATGCGGTTGTAGCTCCAATCTGACTGTTCCCACCACGGGTAGTAGAAGGCCATGATTGGTCGGTCGGCGACCGCACGGGCGGCAGGGGGCAGGCTCGCCAGCGCCACCAAAGCCAACAGGGCGAATAGCGGGGCGAGTCGGCGCACGGAGGACGGAGGCATGGCAGTTCTCCTTGGGCAACGCGGGTGATCCCGGCCATTGTACTGAATCATGCCAATCCATGCAGGGCGGTCGCCCACGAGATCAGGGCAACACCAAACCGGGGGGCCACCTTCGCCATGAAGGTGGCCCCCCGGTAGCAAATGATCGGTGCTGCGTGATCCGTGACTGGGCCGCACCCTGACCGATTACGGATCACGTAGCACGAATCAGACGGAGGTTTTAAATCTTCCGCTTCCCCGACACCAGATCGGGTTTAGAAACGCGGTCGCAACCCGTTCCCCTTGGCCTTATGAACCACACGCCTAAGCGCACAAACCCCGTAGGAAGCGCAGCGTGGGCAATCGCTTTGAAAAAAAACGGGGGCTTGGTTGCCCTCGTCCATCGTCTCGCCCAATTCAAGGGTGAGCAAATGCTGCACTGCCAGCATCCTAATTTCGGCCAAGGCGTGATCAACGCGGGCGATCTGCTGGTCGCTGACCATGCCAGTCACGCTGATCGTGTCGAGGCCCCCAACCAGATCAACCACCGCTTTGTCGAGGGAACCGCAGCCCAAGGTGGCAAGATCGCGGGCCACGCGGCGGGACATGGCGGCGAAGCTCTGGATGGCGGGCATACTCCACGCCCCGGTGGAGATCGCCCCCCAAGCGATGGCAACGGAGCGAAACGCCTCAGTGACCTTGTAGACACCTTCAAGGCGCTCAGGCAACGCAACGGAGCTAGGCTGGTAGCGCTCAGTTCGGCTTAGTACTGACATTACGTGCCTGCTGCTTTCTATGGGGTGAAGCTGACCGGAATGCCAGGAGACCGCGTGAGGCGAACGGCATCGGGTGCTTGGTGGTGAGGTGTCCGTGGGGTGAGCGGGCGGCGGCCTTATGGCTGACTCGTTCAAACTTAGGATACCTGTACAGAGCCAAGTACGCACTACGTAGAAGTACGGAGCGCTGGCCTGTTTAGGCTGCTACATTGGGGCAAAAAGTGGCTAGATGCAGACTCCCGGAAATCTGTGACCTGTTGCGACGGCTGACCACTGACCGCCAACCGTTGTCGGAAGTGGTCGGCGGTCAGAACTCACCAGAAATTTCCGGGAGGCCGTACTAGTACTCCAACCGAGCAAATTTGATGGGTAGAGGCGGCTCGCGAGCCGCCTCTACGGCCTTCGGACAACCCATCAGAATTGCTCGGACGGGGTACTAGTAGTCCGACCATCTTATTCTGATAAGTTTAGGGTCGGGTAGAGCTTCTTGAGCTTGATCCGGGCGTCGGCGGTCGTAAACCGCAAAGAACCCAGGCGGGAGGCCGGGTGCTGCCTTCGACAAACTCAGGCAGCGTGCTCACCAACAGAGGATCCTCGCTGGCTGAGCTTGTCGAAGCCCGCGAGGACACCGCCCCACCCACCGTGCTCACCCTAGCGGCACGAGGCCCAAACGGTCAAGCTCGTTTGAAACATGCCTTAGGCTTCAGGCGCGGCCTTCACCGCAAAGTGGCGTGCGGCCCGCAGTTCAACCAACGTTTGTGCCGCCAACTCAGTCGCATGCAAAATACGATCGAGACCACCACGCACCTCAGCGCTGATAAGCTCCTCCTGAAGCAGTTGCGTCTCGCCCATAATCACGGTGAGGTGCTGGCTGATGTGGTGCGCGGCGGTGCGGATCGTCGTGCGTAAGGTCTCCTCAAGCGTACGCAAGCGTTCAAACTCGCGGGCCGTCTGGCGCAGTTGGTAATGTTCGACGGCACGATCCACCGCCACCCGAAGCAAGTCATTATTGATGGGCCGCGTGAGATAGTCGAAGGCTCCCCGGTGCAACGCTTCAAGCGCAAGCGCGAGGGCATCGCTAACGCTAATGACGATGGCGAGCGGGTTGTCTGGCGCGTTGCGAAGATCCTCAAGCACCGCGAAACTGCTGTTGTCGGCCAAGCCCAGATCGAGCAGCACCACCATCGGGTGTTCGTGGAAGAGCTGCGTGCGGGCCTCGGCAACCGTGGTGGCCGCCAAAATCTCGAAACTCTCGCGGCGGAGCATGGTGGTTAGGGCGAGCTGAAGCATGTCATCAGACTCAACTACCAAGAGTTGGGCTTGCATCAAAGTTCCTTTTCGAGGGTCGTTGATCCGGGGAGTTGCTGGCACAGCGGGCAGAAAAAGGTACTCCGCTGCGCGACGACAATCCGCTCGATGGCGGTGCCGCAGCGCTGACAAGGCGTGCCAGCCCGATCATAAGCCAGGAAGTGTTCTTGGTTCTGACCACGCCCACCGGAACTGGTGCGATAGTTGCGTAACGAACTGCCCTCGTAGGCAATGGCTTGCTGTAGCACCGCCTGAATAGCGGC
>CAIRDL010000187.1 GCA_903877345.1 uncultured Oscillochloris sp.
ATCCTCACCGACCGCAAGGTCACGACGGCCCGCATTGTCATGAACCTGGAGAAGATGGTCATCCGCGAGGCCCAACGCAGCCTGACTTACCTGAGTCTTTTTGGCTATGCGGTTGATGCGGTGATTGTCAATCGCATTCTGCCTGCCAATGTAGATCAGCATTTCGCGGCGTGGCGGGCGATGCAGCAAGAGTACGAACCCCAGGTGCAGGAGATGTTCCAGCCCCTGCCGATTTTGCGCGCTCCGCACTTTGAGCGCGAAATCATTGGGGCTAAGAACCTGAATGAGTTAGCCAATCACCTCTTTGGCGACAAAGATCCGTCGCTCTTTTTCTATCAAGGGGCGGCGCAGCGCGTCGAGAAGGTAGACGGCGGCTACGATCTGATTGTGCCGCTGCCCTTCGCCTCCGAAGACCAAGTCCATCTCGCGCAAAGCGCCGATGAGTTGCTCATCTCGGTGGGCTGGCACCGCCACCGCATTGTTCTGCCGCAAACCCTCGCTCGGCTGCGCGCCCTCGACGCCTATTTTGAGGATGATGCCCTGCGCGTCACCTTCCGCAAAGGCGCGGCGTAACGGCTGAACTGATAGCCGTCCGCTTAGCAAATGCAGCGCGTCCTGTTGCGGCAAATCTGCATCTGAAATATGCCAAAGGCGTAAAGACGCAAGTTGTTGCGTCTCTACGCCTTAAACTATGCGGCCCTCTGCCGCCTACACCCCGCTATCAAGCCCGATGTCGAGCGCCCGCGCCGCGTGGGTCAGCGCCCCAACGCTGATAAAATCCACGCCGCTTTCGGCCACGGCGCGGATGGTCGTCAGCGTAATGCCGCCACTCGCCTCAGTGAGCGCTTGTCCGGCCACGGCCCGCACAGCGGCGCGCAACTGGTCGGGGGGCATATTATCCAGCAAAATCAGATCGGCACCCGCCTCGCTCGCCGCAACCGCCTGGGTGATGCTTTCAACCTCAACTTCGACCCGCACCATCGGGCCGACGGCGGCGCGCACGCGGCGCACAGCTTCGGCGAGGTCGCAGCCCTGGGCCGCCAAAATGGCGAGGTGGTTGTCTTTGAGCATCACACCGTCGTAAAGGCCGAAACGGTGGTTGGTCGCGCCGCCCGTTCGCACGGCGTATTTCTCGATGGCCCGCAGCCCCGGCGTGGTCTTGCGTGTGTCGAGAATTCGCACCTTGGTGCCTGCGACTGCCGCAACATAGCGAGCGGTTAGCGTCGCCACGCCGCTCATGCGTTGGAAGAGGTTGAGCGCCACCCGTTCACCAGTGAGCAGGCCACGCGCAGGGCCGGCGATAGTCGCGACGGTCGTGCCTTCAGCGACGGTCGCGCCCTCAGCGACGAGCGGCGTGAGCGTCAGGGCCGGGTCTATGGCGGCGAACGTCGCCCGCAGCACCGGCAGCCCACAAACCACGCCCGCCTCGCGGAAGACGAACGCGGCCTCGGCCCACGCCTCGGCGGGGATGGCCCCCAAAGTGGTCAGGTCGCCCGTCCCAACATCCTCGGCCAGCGCACGGGCGACCACATCTTGGATCACCGCAGGGGCAAGATCGAGCATCATTCACTCCTTAGTGGATTTTAGATTGCAGATTGCAACAAACACTCTCGGCTGACGGCTGACGGCTGACGGCTGACGGCTGACGGCTGACGGCTGACGGCTGACGGCTGACGGCTGACGGCTGACGGCTGACGGCTATCGGCTGACGGCTGACGGCTGACGGCTGACGGCTGACGACTGACGGCTGACGGCTGACGGTTGACGGTTGACGGCTGACGGCTGACGGTTGACGGCTTGCGGCAGACGGCTATCGGCTATCGGCTATCGGCTATCGGCTATTAATCTGCCGCGTGGGCCATTGGCAGTGGCGGGACTACATGCTCAAGCAGGCAAGGCGCGTGCCCGCAGCGTTGCAGACTATGGGCTTGCCAAATTTCGCGCTGGTGCGGGAAATCGGTGCGAACGTGCCCGCCGCGACTCTCCTCGCGCCACAGGGCTGCCGCCAAAATTAGCCGGGCCACCAGCCCCGCATTCGCCGCCGTCAGCCCCTCGGCGTCAGACGCGGCAGCCTGGAGCGGTTGATGCGCCAGGGTTTCCAGCCCAGCGCGCAGCCCGGCAGCATCGCGCAACGGCCCCGCCGCTTTGAGCACGGTGGCCGCCAAGGTGGTGCGCCAATCGCTTTGCGTTTGGCGGGCAACCGTTGGCGCAAGACGCACGGAGGCGAAGGGCAGTGTGGTTTCATTATGCGAAGGTTGTTGTGCGAGGTAGCTTGCGGCGTAACCGGCACGCCGCCCGAAGACGAGGCACTCCAACAGCGAGTTCGAGGCCAGCCGATTCGCCCCGTGAACGCCAGTGCAGGCTGCTTCGCCCGCCGCGAAGAGAGCGGGCAAATTGGTCGCCCCGTCGAGGTCAGTGCGGATGCCGCCCATCAAATAGTGGGCGGCAGGTGCCACCGGAATGAGCGTCGTCACCGGATCAAGCCCCTCACTCCGCAACCGCGCACAAATCATGGGGAAGTGGTGCTCGATCCGCGCCCGGGGCAGGTGCGTCAAATCAAGCAGCACATAGTCACTTCTCGCGGCGCGCATGGCCGCATAGCTGCCCCGCGTGACGACATCACGGGGAGCCAGTTCAGCGCGAGCATCGTAGGCCGGCATAAAGCGTTCGCCCGCAGGCGTACGCAAATAGCCGCCCTCGCCCCGTGCCGCCTCGGTGATCAAAAAGCCGGAACCAGCGCGGGTACGGTAGACCGTGGGGTGAAACTGGACAAACTCCATATCGGCGACCTCGGCCCCGGCGCGGTAGGCGAGCGCAATGCCTTCCCCAAGCGCGGTGGGCTGGTTGCTCGTCAGGCCATAGAGCGCCCCAGCACCGCCGCTGGCGATAATCGTCGCCTCGGCCAACAGCCGGTGCCAACGGCCCTGCGGATCACGGGCCAACGCGCCGCTAATCCGCCCGTCTTGGTCGAGCAAATCCACAGCCTGCCAACCCTCCAACAGCGTGATCCGAGGATGGGCGCGAGCTTCGGCGATCAGGGTCTGCGTCACCGCAAGGCCCGTGGCGTCGCCAACGTGGACAATCCGGCGGGCCGAGTGACCGCCCTCAAGCCCCAGGGCGAAATGGGCCGTCGCATCACGCTCGAACGGCACCCCGCGTGCGGCCAACTCGCGCATCAGGGCCGGAGCCTCGTGGGCGAGTGCGGCGACGGCGGTTTCGTCTACAAGACCGGCCCCGGCGATGAGCGTGTCGGCGATATGGGCCGCAGGCGAATCGGCGGCGTCAAGGGCAGCGGCAATCCCGCCTTGGGCCAGGGCCGAATTACTCTCAGGCAAAAACCCCCGCGCCAGCACCAACACCTCCGTCCGCGCCGCCGCCGCGAGAGCCGCCGTCAGCCCCGCCGCGCCCGCCCCAAGCACCAGCACCCCCGTCCGTCGCATCTGACTCGCCCTCGGCAGTTCGGCCAGGGCGTACCGTGGCGCATTGATCAGCATGTTCGTTTTCCCCGTAGCAAACATGGTTCGTACCTACGTTGCCGCCTGAACCGCGACAGCCTATTCTGGCAATACCGCAAAAGGAACGCTGTGAGGCATCTTGTCATTCTGAGCGAAGCGAAGAATCCCGGTCGGGACCCTTCGCTTCGCTCAGGGTGACAGCGTTCCTTATGCGCTGCTGCCTATTCTGCAATCTAAAATCCCGACTCAGAGCGCGATCATCCGCTCAATCGCCGTCCGTGCCCGCGCCGCCAACGCTGGCTCCACCGTCACCACATGAGTCAGATCACGCAGGCTATCACGGATTTTCGTCAGCGTAATCAGCTTCATATACTTACAGCTGATCGAATCATCAATCGGCAAAAACTGCTTCGCCGGGTTCGCCTTACGCATACGGTGCAGCACGCCAATCTCGGTCGCCACGACAAATTGGGCGGCTGGACTAGCCGCCGCGTGACGAATCATGCCTTCGGTGGAAAGAATATGCGTACCCGCCGCGCCAAGTTTGCCGGTCGCCAAATAGTGCAACGTGCTGCTCACACACCCGCACTCCGGGTGAATGAGCAACTCGGCGTCGGGCAAGGCAGCCCGTTGGCGCTCGACCATCGCGGGCTGAATGGCAGCGTGAACGTGACACTCACCCGCCCAAAGGAGCAGCGGGCGTCCGGTCACTTCACGCAAATAGCTGCCCAAAAACAGATCGGGGAGGAACAAGATCGTTTGCTCTTCAGGAATTGCCCGGATGACCCGCTCGGCATTCCCCGACGTACAACAGAAATCACTCTCGGCCTTCACTTCCGCCGTCGTGTTCACGTAACTCACGACCACAGCCCCGGGGTGTTCGGCCTTCCAAGCGCGCAGTTGCGCCGCGTCAATGGAAGCTGCCAGG
>CAIRDL010000188.1 GCA_903877345.1 uncultured Oscillochloris sp.
CCTCGACGCAACCGGCGTCGTGACAATCCGCGACGGGCCGAACCCCGACGCGCCACTCGTCTGGACAAACGAGCAACCGACTTGGCGCTTCACCCAAATCAGCGCTGGCGACCCCAACGACGACGGGCGCAGCGAACTCCTGCTCTTACTCTGGCAACCCGACGCAACGGGCCGTCTCCGTTCGCAGCCATACCTCTTGGGCTGGCGTAGCGGGCGCTACCGCATCATCTGGGGCGGTTCAGCAACAGCAGTGCCCATCCAGTCCGTAGCCATCGCCGACCTCAACGCCGACGGGCGCAGCGAACTAGTCGTGTTGGAGGGCGGCGCACAGCCAGGCGATCCGGGCGACCACGTCTCAGTCTGGCACTGGCACGGCTGGGGCTTCCAACTCGAATGGCGCTCGCCCCAGGGGCATTGGCGCACTGTCGGCTTGCACACCGGGGCGGGCGGAATGGTGTTTGTGGCGGAATAAAAGCCCACGCCAAACCGCCAAGGTAAGGCTATAGACAAGCTTGCTCATATACCACAAAGGCACAAAGGACACAAAGACCGAATTTACCAGTTCGATCTTTGTGTGCTTCGTGCCTTTGTGGTGCGATCATCAGGCGCTGTCTTTTTGCGTCAGCCCCGTAACAAGACCACGCACCAAAGCGCGGCGCAATTCCCGCCCCGCCGTTGCGCTTGGCAAAGCGTGGCGCGCTGCGGCTGTCGGGCGACCATAGCACTCGTGAATATACGCGCCCACGATTTGGTTAATCGTCGCCCGATGTTCCGGCAGCGCCGCCCCAAGGGCAACCGCATACTCACTCGGCGTCCGATGGGCCGCTTGGGGCAACCGCCCCCACTTCGCCAACAACGCCATCCCCGCGTAGGCTGCTCCCGCCTCACTCAGCCCCCACAGTTCGTAGCGCCAACGCCCATACACCATGCCCACCACCAAAACGACCAACCCAAGCACACTGCTCACCAACGCCAACGGACGACCAGCGCCCTGGTTCGGCTGATTGGTTGGCTGCGGCACCGTTGGGGCTGGCTGCGGCGTAAGTCCCGCATCAAGCGCTGCATCGTCAGCGGGGGGCGGCGTTCCCGCGTCAGCGGGCGGCGTGGCGGCAGCAGCGTCCGCCGACGCAGCGGCAGTGAGCGGACGCGCCGGTAGATTGGTGTAGCTCGCCGCCGTCGGCTCAAAACGTTCCCAGCCAAAACCAGGGAAATAGACCTCCGGCCAGCTATGGGCCACATTCTCACGCACGATGTAAACGCCCCGCTCAGCATCAAGCTCGCCCCCGGCGTAGCCGCGCACCCAACGGGCCGGCACGCCTTGCGCCCGCAACAGCACCACCATCGCCGAGGCGAAATAATCACAGTAGCCTTCGCGCTGATCAAAGAGAAACCAGTCCACGGCGTCGGCTCCATCGGGCGGGGACGGGATGGCGGTGTTGTAGCTCAGCGTACGCAGGTCATTTTGCATAGCAACCGCCACGTCGTAAGGCGTGCGGGCGTTTGCCGTCGCAACAATTTGCGCCGCCAGAGCGCGTGTGCGGGCGGTGATGGTTTCCGGCAACTGAAGGTAACGCTCCCGCACCCACGGCGGATAAGCGTCACCCGCCGCTTGGAGGCTCGCAATGTCAGCGAACGCGACCATTGCGGTGACGGTGTAGGTCGCTTCGGCGCGCAGGCGTTCGCGGGCGACGACGAGGGCCGTTTCGTCAAAGTTGGGCCGTGGCCCGCCCGCACCACTGACGAAATTATGCTCGACAAGGCTCGGCACACTCACACTACGGAGCGTACCGCCCACCATGAGCAAGTCATCAAGCCGGTCAGTCGCCAGAGTGAAGCGCTGGAGTGTTTCACGACGTTCGCGCAGGTCGCCCACCGGGAGCGGTTCGTCGGGGCCAAACGGGGTGCGCGCCTGTTCGGGGGTGTCCACGCCCAAAACTGCCCGGGCCTGCTCGCCGACCGTGTTTTGCCAACCTTGGCCGGTATATTTGTCAAAGGCAACCGCCCGCCAGTAATCGTATCTGGTCGCACTGACCTCCATCACAACGGTGGTGCTAAGCAGCCGTGTGCCCCCAAGGGCAACCCCGCGTGAAGTGAACGCACCGCTGCCCGTTCCCGGCGGCGCACTAATCGTACTGAACATATCTTCCCAACGCTCACGGGCCGTCTTAAAGGGACTGCTCAACAGCGCCCACGTATGGGTTGCCCGATCCACCGAAACTTGACCAGGCAAGTTGGCGGTGATGGCGATGAGCAAGCCACAAACGATAGCGGCGGAGGCGAGGAAGCGTGTCGCCAACAAATCGGGGAACTCGATGCCCTGCGCCTCCCAAGTCGCTTGGCGTTCACGCACATGCTGCAAAACGAGGAGCAGCAAGGCCGCGCAGAGGAAGACGAAAAAGGCGGCGGTCGGCTTCGGCACGACGTAGGTGTAATTGACCAGGGCCACGACGGCGTTGAGGATAATGGCCCGCCAAGGCCACCCCCGGCGCAAGATCATCCAGGCGGTGCCGTAGACGAGTGCCCAGACGAGCAGGCACAAGGCCAAGACGAAGAGCAGAATATCCTCGCCGCGCCCGCCCGCGCCAAGGACACGCGCCCACACAATCACGCGGACGAGCAGATCGGCCCCTTGGTCGCGCCAGGTAAGCAGCCGGGGATCCATTTGGCCGCCGAGCACCTGAATCGCCCACGTAAGCGCAAGCGCAATGCTGAGGAGATGGGCAAGCCAATCCGGCAGCCAGGGCAAGCGAGCGAAGATCAGCCCCGTCAGGAGGGCGAGGAGCGCTACGGGGCGCAGCACCTCCAGCCCAACCGCCCAAGGCGCGACCGAGAGCGCCCACACGACCGCCCCGCTCATCAACAGGATGAGCAAGGCGCTGGGCAGCACAGCGACGATTTCGCTGCTGAAAGTGCGCGTGGGGCGCGGACGAACGGCGAGGCCGGGTGCCATCGGCTTAGCCGCGCAAACGCGGGAAAACGCGCTCGGCGTTGGCCCACACCGCCGCCGCTACCTCAGCCAACGGCAGGCCACGCAAGGCGGCGATTTGCGTAGCGACCAGGCGCACATAGGCCGGTTCGTTGCGCTGACCGCGATGCGGGTGCGGCGTCAGGTAGGGGCTATCCGTCTCGGTGAGCAGCATAGCGAGGGGCGCTAAGCGGGCCACCTCGTGCAGTTCAGCGGCCTTGGGGAAGGTAAGCGGCCCGGAGAGTGAGAGCAGAAAACCGACTTCCAGACATGCCTGGGCGAACGCCCAATTACCCGAAAAGGAGTGCATCACTCCCGGCTGACCACGCGCCGCATCGTTGAGAATGCGTATCGTATCGCTCTGCGCGTCGCGGCTATGAATGACCACGGGCAGCCCCAAGGTACGGGCGAGGCCCAACTGGGCGCGGAAGACTTGCTCCTGCTCAGCGGGCGGCGCTTTCATCCAGTGGTAATCGAGGCCAATCTCACCAATGGCGACCACTTTGGGGTGGGCGGCCAACGCTTGCACTTCAGCAAGCCAAGTGGCGGGCAGTTCAGCCAAATGGTTGGCCTGCACACCGACGACGGCGAAAATGTGGGGATGGGCCTCAGCCAAGGCAACCGCCGCCCGCGAGGTGGGCAAATCGTAGCCGATTTCGACCATACGCGCCACACCGACCGCGCTGGCACGGGTGATAGCGGCTTCACGGTCATCAGCAAACTGGCTCAGGGCCAGATGGGCGTGGGTATCAATCAAACGGATAAGATCGCTCATAGTTTCGCTATTGTAGCACAGGCTCACCTTGGTCGGCTTGCCAAAAAATCACGATCCTAGCTTCCGCCCGCCCGCTCTTTGCCATAAGCCAAAATTTCATCAAGAAAGCGCGAAGGCTTGAGCTTTTGCCCCCGGTTGCGGCCCGCCGCCCACGAAAGGTAGAGCCGCTCCGCCGCCCGCGTCAGCGCCACATAACAAAGGCGGCGCTCCTCCTCCAAACCCTCGGCACTGCCCATACTGCGCTCGTGGGGCAGCGTCTTCTCCTCCAGCCCCGCCACAAACACCACCGGCCACTCCAGTCCTTTCGCCGCGTGAATGGTCAGCAGCGGCACTTGGTCGCGCTCATCCTCACGCTTATCCGCCGAAGTCATTAGCGCAATTTCTTGCAGGAAAGCAGGCAAGTCGGTGTGCTCCTCGGCAGCGACCATTAACTCTTGCAAATGAGCGCGGGCGTCGGGCAATTCTTCCGCGCTGAAGCGCTGCGCCAGCGCCGCCATGTAACCACTCTGCTCAAGCACATCGGCCAGAAGATGATCCGGCGGCGTCGTCCCTTCCGCCATGCGCCGCCAGCGCGTGAGCAGGCTAAAGAGACGGCGCGCACCCTCGGCAGCTTTGGGCGGCAGGAGCTTCACGGCTTCGGGCTGCCCCAGGATGGTCGTGAGCGGCTGACCAGCTTGGGCGGCGCAGGCGCTAAGTTTGGCGAGCGCTTGGGCACCAAGGCCACGCGCTGGCACATTGGCAATCCGGTTCAGGCTCAAGCTGTCGGTCGGGTTGTTAATCACGCGCAGAAAAGCCAGGGCATCGCGCACCACGGCGCGGTCGTAGAACCCAGCGTTGCCGCGCAC
>CAIRDL010000189.1 GCA_903877345.1 uncultured Oscillochloris sp.
CACTTGGCGGTGGCCCGCAATATTCGCCACCACACTGCCAGCGTTGAAGGGACTACAGGAGGTACTATGGGCACAGCCGTAGTAGAACGAACGACCGAGCGGGTCAATGTCTTTTTGCCCCGACTTCCAGGCCAAAAGTTCGACTAAGCTCGTGACTCCTGCCGTTGGTGGTGCAACGCTGGTGTAGGTGCCGATAAGCACGACGCCCATTGAGCCGTAGTTCGCGGCGTCATGAAAAGCCACCGCATCGTCGCCACCAGCGCGGCCCTCGTAAATCACGCCGTTGGGGTCAATCAGGTAGTTGTAGCCAACGTCGCCCCATTTCCGCGTGAAGGTGTGGAAGGCCCATTCGGCGCGCACCCGGTCAGCCCAACTATGCTCCTTGGCCCCCAGAACGTTCGCATCGGCGGTGTGATGAATGACCATGTGGTTGACCGGGTAGTGATCCGGGCGAACCCGACTGCCCTGACCGTCGGGATTGCCCCAACTGGTGCGGCTGACGACCGCTGGTTTCGCAACGGTCGCCAGTTGCCCGTTCACCACCGTCGTGGTCGCGCTCGGCGTGGCTGAACCGAAGCGAGCGTCTACGGTGTTCACCTCAACCTGGCGCAGTGCAGGCACCTGTCCATCAAGTGTCGGCGTGAATTGGGCGCGCACCTGCCAGAAACGCAGCCCGTCACCCGCGTAAAGCACCTCACTCCAGAAAACGTGCTCGCCATCGGCAGGCATGTGGAGGTCGGGGTTTTCCGCCACAACGCCCCAGTCGCTCCAAGTGGTACCGTCGAGGCTGGCGCGCAATTCGAGGGTCAGGGTTGGACTGACGGGAGTGCCAGTTTCCCAGCGCAGCAACACATGGGTGAAAGGACGAGGCGCCTCAGTCACCGACGAAAGGTAGCCCGTTGCCACAGTGGCGAGGATGCCGGTCATGGTGGCGGGGGCAGTCGTTGCCGTGACGAGGATCGCCTGGTCGGGTTGGCCCAATTGTGGGTCGGCGAACGCGGTAGGCGTACCCCAACTGGCGGTGAGGCCCAGCAACAGGGCGATCACAGCGAGTGGGGCGAGCAAACGACGGAAAACGAGTTGCACGGGAAACCTCCGTAGGTACAAGCACTTGTCGGGCGCTTGTCAAACAGAACGATGCAGGCTCGTAATCCTTGCCGGGAGGCATGACGAAACGATGACTCGGCGCTGATAGTTGGACAAGGTTTCAGGGGTTGGGTTTCAGGTTTCAGGGGTTGGATTTCAGGTTTCAGGGCGAGCGCATCAGAACGCGCTGCGTAGGCCAAAACTGTAAAGCAGCCAAGAACCTTGGCTTGCGCCGAAAAAGCGACCGCCGACCACTATCAGAAGCGGTCGGCGGTCACGAGCGAGCGAACAGGCTAGACTAGGTTAACGCCCGCCACGGTTGCGATTACGCAGGAAGGGCGGAATGTCGAGGTCGTCGCCGCTGTTGAAGCTGGGGGCCACGCGGGGCGGCGTGGCAGGTGCGGGCGGCGTCGGTGGGCGTTGGGCGGGCGGGGTCGTCGGGGCGGGAGCCGGGGCGTGCCCTGTGCTGGTCGCCTGCCCAGGGTAGGAGCGCGAGCGCTGCTGAATCTGGACGTGGGGGCTTGGGGGGCGCTCCAACTCGAAGCCGGTGGCGATCAGTGTCACCTTGACTTCACCGGGGGCGTAGTTCGAGTCAATCACCGCGCCGACGATGATGTTGGCGTCGGGATCAACTTGCTTGGCGACAATGTCTGCCGCCTCGTACACCTCAAGGATGCCCAAATCCTCGCCGCCGGTCACATTGAACAGCACGCCCTTCGCTCCGTCAATGCTCACTTCGAGCAAGGGGCTGGCAATCGCCATGTTGACCGCATCAACCATGCGGCTGTCGCCCTTGCCAAAGCCCATCGCCATCAGGGCCGAGCCGCGCTGGGCCATGATGGTCTTCACATCGGCAAAGTCCACATTGATCAGGCCACGCTGCGTGATCAGGTCGCTGATGCCCTGGATGCCCTGGCGCAGCACGTTGTCCGCCATTTGGAACGCCTGGGTGAAGGTAGTGTTTTTGCTGGCCGTCTGGAGCAGGCGGTCGTTGGGGATAACGATCAGGGTATCCACGACGGGGCGCAGTTGGTCAATGCCCGCCTCGGCGGTCTTGCGGCGATGATTACCCTCGAAGGTGAAGGGGCGCGTCACCACGCCCACGGTCAGCGCGCCGAGGTCGTGGGCGATGCCCGCCAGGATGGGCGAAGCGCCGGTGCCGGTGCCGCCGCCCATGCCCGCCGCCACGAAGACCATATCGGCACCCTTGAGCTGCTCGTAGACATCTTCCTGGTTCTCTTCGGCGGCCTTCTGCCCGATCATCGGGTTGCCGCCTGAGCCGAGGCCCCGCGTCAGTTTGTCGCCAATGCGGATGCGTACCGGCGCGAGCGAGTGCATCAGAGCCTGCACATCAGTGTTGACGGTGATAAACTCAACCCCTTGCACCCCGTCGGCAATCATGCGATCAACGGCGTTTGAGCCACCGCCGCCAACGCCTACCACCTTGATTTGGGCGAAATCTTCGTAGCTGAACCCACTGTTACGGTCGAGCATTTGACCTCTCCTGTTGCACGTGTTGCGTAGTGCGTATTGCGCCGCGCTGAGCAGTCCGCAACACGCAGCAGGACTAGTTTACGGTAAAAATTCGCGGAGCCACCCTTTGAAGCGTTCGTAGACATTGCCCCAGCGCTCACGCTCCTCGGAGCGATGGGTCGGGCCGAGCATTGCGGAACCATGCCGTGCGCCCCAGTGGAGTAGGCCCACGCCCGTCGCGTAGGCCGGGTTGTCGAGCGAATCGGCGAGACCACTCAGTTCGCCTGGCACCCCAACGCGCACCGGGATGCCGAGCATGTCGCGTACCAGTTCGTCAAAACGATTGAACTGGGCTGAGCCGCCGGTGAGCACAATCCCCGCCGGAAGCATGCCCTCGTAGCCGCTGCGCCTGATCTCATTGTAAATGAGTTCCACCACTTGTTCGGCCCGCGCTTGGATGATCTCATTGAGCAAATGCCGACTAATCTTCTGCTTTTCGCCCACCGTCAGGGTGTCAATCTCAACTTGGTCGTCGGCATCGCCAGGGGCAGGCGGTTCACCGGCGACAGCGCTGCCGTAGCGAATCTTGAGGTATTCGGCGGTGTTGTGGGGTGTATGCAGAACGTAGGTAATATCGTTGGTGAAATGATTCCCGCCAAGGGAGACCACACTGGTGTGCCAAACCCCGCCTTGGACGAAGATCGCAATGTCGGTCGTGCCGCCGCCGATGTCCACCAACATCACGCCACGGTCTTTATCTTCCGCCGTCAGCACCGCCTCGCCCGAAGCCAAAGGCTGGAGCACCAAGTCGTCAATTTCGACGCCAGCCTTCTGCACACTGCGAATAAGATTTTGGATCGCCATCACCTCGCCGGTGACGATATGGGTCTCGACTTCCAAACGAAAGCCGCTCATACCAATCGGGTCGCGGATGCCCTCGTGACCATCAACCACGTAGGCGCGGGGAATGACGTGAATGATCTCGCGTTGGGTTGGAATGGCGACCGCCTGGGCCGACTCGACGGCCCGTGCCACATCGCCACGGGCAATTTCGTGGTCGGGGCGTTGCACCGCGACCACGCCCCGGCTGTTGAGGGACGAGATGTGCCGCCCGCTTACGCCGACAAAGGCCGTGCCGATGCGATAGCCGCTCAGGCGCTCGGCTTTCTCGATACTGGCGCTAATCGCACTCACTGCATCGTCAATATTGACGACCACGCCCTTATCGAGACCCTTGCTCGGCGTCACCCCCACGCCCAGAATATTGAGTTTGCCCGTGTCAGTGACTTGGGCCACAATAGTGCAGACCTTCGTCGTCCCGACATCAATGCCTACAATTGTACGCTGCATACGTCCCTCGTGCTTTCGCCCATTGTACCCGATCAGCCAACAGGCGAAAAAAGGCTTTACGGACTAGGCTCCGCCGTCGGGCCAACGGCTGGGGCGCTCACCACATTCTGGTAAAAGGGGTTGTCTGGGCGCAAATCAAGATACGTGAAGGCGGTCTGATCTTTGAGTAGGACAGCGAAAATGGCGAGTTTGCGTGCCAGATCTTTGCTTTGACCAAAAATGATCGTCTGCCCTGCCGCCGAACGCACATAAACGCCCAAGCCGTAGTCCCACCCAATCTGGGCTGGCGTGAAGCCAAGCTCAACGGGCAGGCGGAGCGCCAGGGCTTGGGCCAATTGAATGGCATCAAGGTCAAGCTGATCATTCGGCTTCAGTTGCGTGTGCGAGTTGTCGGCGATGACTAGAACGTCAGCCTTGGCTAATTCCTGCGCAGCCGCCAAAACTTTTCCGGTGCCATCCACGAAGTACTGGACGCCACCGGCTTGCCAACGCACTTCGGGCTTGCGTTCGACGATGCGGATGATCGCCACATCGGGCAGGGACACCTCGACAAAGGCCGAAGCGACATAGGCGTTTTCACGCAGACGCGCCGCAACGAGATCATCTTTAATAAACCAGATCGAGCGATTGAGGACATCGGCCAACGCGGTCACAGCGGCAACATCAAGGGCGCTGTTGCCCTCAACCTCGATCCGGCGCACGCTAAAGCGCGCATCGGTGAACAAGTAGCCCAAGGCGCCACAGGTGACAAGGAAAAGCACAAGACTGATGGGGCGTCCGCTGGCGAGCCAAGCCACGAGCGAGCGGCGCGGCCCAGGGGTGGCCTGCGTACCCGTCGCGACGAGCGCAGTGCGGCGGCGCGGCTCAGTGCGTGGCGGCGCAGGCGCACCCGCTGCTCGCCGACGTTGGCGGCGGGCGGCGATACGTTCGCGGGTGTTTGGCTCGTTGTAGTCCATTTTGGATTTTAGACAAGGTCTCAGGTGCCGGGTTTCAGGTTTCAGGTCAAGCGCAGCAGAACGTCTTGCGCGTACTCAAACTGTACAGAAACCATAAACCTTGTCTAGCGGCGGTTTCAGCTTGACCGTTCGTAGTAGGAGCTTTGGCCCCGTGGTTGGCTTGCTAATAGCTCTATCATTCAGCAATCTCACGCAAAGCCGCAAAGCCGCAAAAAACGTGTGGTGCCGCGTCCCAGTGCGGCAAAGCTGCAATCTGCAATCTAAAAACTGCAATCTAAGGGTGCGGCAAAGCTGCAATCTACAATCTAGGGGTGTCGTTCGAGGGCCAAGGCGATTAAGCGATCCAACAAGGCGGCGTAAGTCATGCCGCTGGCTAACCACATCTTAGCGTACATGCTGATCGGCGTGAAGCCCGGTAAGGTGTTGATTTCATTAAGCCAGAGTTCGCCGGTCACTTTGTCGAGCAGAAAGTCTACGCGGGCCAAGCCAGCGCCGTCAATGGCGAGAAAGGCTTGGGCGGCGCTGGCGGCGACTTGGGCGGCTACGCCAGCTTCGAGGGTTGCCGGAATGTGGATCTGCGAGGCTCCGTCCAGATATTTCGCCGCATAATCGTACCATTCACCTGACGGCACCACCTCGCCGGGCACACTGGTGGCGGGATCGTCGTTGCCAAGCACGCTGATCTCGATCTCGCGGGCGGTGATGCCCTGCTCGACGATGATGCGCCGGTCGTAGCGGGCGGCTTCAGCCAAAGCAACCTGCAACCCGGCCCGGTCGTGCGCTTTGCTTACACCGACGCTACTACCCATGTTAGCAGGCTTAACGAAAACCGGGTAGCGCAAGGTTGCCTCGACTCGCGCATAAACCGCGTCGGGGTCAGCAGTGAGGTCGGCGCGGCGCACCAACAGCCAG
>CAIRDL010000190.1 GCA_903877345.1 uncultured Oscillochloris sp.
TGATGCGTGATGCGTGATGCGTGATGCGTGATGCGTGATGCGTGATGCGTGATGCGTGATGCGTGATGCGTGATGCGTGATGCGTGATGCGTGATGCGTGATCGCTCAGGATGCGGCCTAGTCACGGATCACGCATCACGAGTCACACGACGACCGGGACATTTTAAATTTTCCGCATCCCTAAGGTCTGATCGCGCTCGGCGACCGAGGGCTTTGGGGCCGTAGATGTGATCGGTTTGCCATCGAGATCCTGATGGATGAGCGTCTCATATGCGAGTAACAGGTCAGCAGTGATACGCTGCATATAAAGGCTCTCTCCTATGGTGCTGCACCATCGTACGTCTTTTGCTTTGTGTGTCCTCCCAAGTATACCTTCTGAGACTGCCTTGGTGTGACAGTGTAAGAGCAGAAGTCTCGTAGTGACTGGCCCACTGCCGAAACCACCGACCTTGCTCAGCGTGTTGCCCTCGCCCCTCTTGGCACAGTTCTTGCTTTTTTAACTGTGCTTTGCTACTTATAGTTGTGACGGCCTAGCGTTGTATACCCCCGGCTGTGCGCCCGCAGACCGCTCACTCCATGCCGCCAGCGAAAGGATCGCTCGGGTGCCTCGTCGGGCTTCGGCCCAGGAGGTCTATGATGCGTGTTTCCCCTCCATTGCGCTGTGCCAACTGCGGTACGCCACTCGATCCGCCCGGAACGGGTGCTTACGGTGTCACCTGCCAGGTCTGCCAGCTCTTCAATGCCTTGGGATCACCCGGCCCCGCACCCACGCTTAGCCTTGACATGTTTGGCGAGCAACTCAGCGATCTGGTCACGCAAGCCCGGGCCAATGGGCTTCCGCTGGACATGATCGTTCATACACTGCGTGATGAGTTGGAATTCGCCGCCGAATTGGCGAGCGGCGACCGGGATTTGTGCATCCAGATCATTGATCTTGGCCCCCGTGTGGGCCAACCGCTGCGGCAATCGAGCCGCGAGAACGGCATACCGTTGCGTGGCCGCGTTGCTCGGGCGTAATGATCATGTGCGGGGTGGCGTAAGCTCGCCCCGCTGCCCGCACCTAAGGAGTCCGTGATTCTTCAGCATATCCGCGCTACGCTCATGGGCGGCCTACGGTCGCTCGGCGCACGCTTACGTCCAAACTCCGAACATATCGCCCTCGTCGAACCCACGTTCGCCCCTCTGCGCGGCGATCTGCTCAGCGCCGCCCAACTTGATGCCCACGCCGCTACCTTGGCTGCCGCGCACCGTGTGGTGGTGGTGCGGCCCAGCGGCGGCGATCCGTTGCGCGTTGCCCTTGAACGCGATGGACGGCAGATCGCAACCGCGCATCACCATCTCGGTGAAGATTTGCGGCGGCACGAGTTGATCAGTCCGGCGGCTGAGTGGCTGATTGACAATTTTCATGTGGTCAATGATCAGATCCGGGCGATCCGCCACGATTTGCCGCGTGGCTACTATCGCCAATTGCCAAAGCTGCGGGACGGCCCCTTCGCCGAGCTGCCCCGCGTCTACGCCCTCGCCTTGGATCTGATCAGCCACACCGATGGGCGCGTGGACGCCGAGTTGCTGCTGCGCTTCCTCAACGCCTACCAGGCGGTCACGCCCTTGCGGATGGGCGAGGTGTGGGCTGTTGCGATCATGTTGCGAATTGGGCTGGTGAAGAACCTCAGTCGGCTGGCGACCCAGGTGCTGCAAGTGCGGGCCTTACGTCAGGAGGCGGACACCTGGGCCGATCAGCTCCTCGGTGCGCCGGACGAGGCGGTGGATCAGGCCAGGGTGTTGCGGGCGCTCACTCGGCACCACCCGACGCTGCCGGTCACGTTGGCCGCCCAACTCCTGCGCCGCCTGCGCGCCCACGAGGGCGAACACGACATCGGGCGCTTGGTGACGTGGCTGGAGACCCAGCCCTTCACGCCCCACGAGACGGTCGAGTCGCTTGTCCATGAGGAGCACCAACGCCAAGCCGCCAACCAAGTCTCGGTCGGCAACACCATCAGCAGTATGCGCGCCCTGAGCGCCCTGGATTGGCCCACCTGGTTTGCCCAAGTGAGCCAGATTGAGCTGCTGTTGCGCCGCGACCCGGCAGGAGCCTACGAGCGCAGTACGTTCGCCACCCGCGACCATTACCGGCACGCGGTTGAAGCTTTGGCGCTGGGTGCGCGGCTCAGCGAGGACGAGGTTGCCCGCCGCCTCATTGCCTGCGCCGAAGCGGCCCCCGGCGACGATCTGCGGCAGCGCCATATCGGCTACTACCTGGCGGATCAGGGTCGCCCCGCCTTCGAGGCCGCACTTGGCTACCGCCCGCCGCCCGCCGAACGCATCCGTCGTTTAGCCCTGAACTACCCGACGCCGTTGTATATTGGCGCAATCGGCGTGGTCACGGTGTCCACTGTGGCCGCCGGGCTGCGCTTGGCGCGGCGTGGTCAGCAGACATTCACGGCAGGTGTGAAGACCCGCGATGCGCGTACCCTGCTCAGTCTTGCTCTAGCGCTCCTGCCGGCCAACGCCCTCGCCGTCGAGTTGGTGAACCGCGCCATTACGCGCCTGCTGTCGCCCCGGATGTTGCCGCGCCTCGATCTCGCCGCCGGTATCCCTGATGAACTGACCACGGTCGTGGTCGTCCCCACCCTGCTGCTGACCCCAGACAGCGTCGGTCGGCTCCTGGATCGGCTGGAGGTGATTGCGCTGGCGAATCAGGATCAGAACCTGCACTTCGCCCTGCTGACTGATTTCGCCGACGCACCTGAAGAGCATATGCCGGAGGACGCCTCGCTGCTTGAGGCCGCCGCCGAGCGGATGCGGCAACTTGCCGAACGCCACGGCCCCGAGCGCTTCCTGCTGCTGCACCGCCGCCGGATCTGGAACGAGCGGCAAGGGCGCTGGATGGGCTGGGAGCGCAAGCGCGGGAAGTTGGATGAGTTCAACGCCCTGTTGGGCGGCGACGACGCGACCTCCTACGCGGCGATGGTGGGCGACATGCGCGTGCTGGAGCGGGTGCGCTATGTGATCACCCTCGACGCCGACACCCAGTTGCCGCGTGATGTCGGGCACGCCTTGATCGGCACCCTGGCCCACCCGCTCAACCAGGCCCAACTTGATCCGCAGACGGGCTTGGTGGTGCGGGGCTACGGCATCCTACAGCCACGGGTTGGCATTGACTTGCCCAGCGCCACGGCGAGTCGCTTCGCCCGGGCCTTCGCTGGCAATGTCGGCGTTGATCCCTACACCACGGCGGTTTCCGATACGTACATGGATCTGTTCGGCGAGGGACTTTACGCGGGCAAAGGCATCTACGACCCGGTGGCGTTGCGGGCTGCCCTCGGCGGGCGTTTCCCCGAAAACACGCTGCTTAGTCACGACCTGATCGAGGGCCTCTACGCCCGCGTTGGGCTGCTCACCGATGTGCAGGTGGTGGACAGCTACCCGACCACGTATGCCGCTTGGGCTGCACGCCAGCACCGTTGGGTGCGGGGCGACTGGCAGATCGCGGCTTGGCTGTTGGCGCGCACACCCGGTGGCGACGGTTGGCGACCAAATGTACTGCCGACCATCGCCCGCTACAAGCTCTACGATAACCTGCGGCGCAGCCTGACCCCGCCGGCGACGGTTGCGCTGTTGGTGGCGGGTTGGCGTTGGTTGCCCGGCAGCCCGACCGTCTGGACGGGCTTGGCCCTCGCGCATCTGACCGCACCCGTGATTTTCGACCTTGGCGCGCTCGTTCGTGCCGCCTGCGATCTTGGCAACCTCGACGCGTTGCGGGCGAGGTGGCGCGATCTCGAGTTAAGCGCACAGCGCCTGCTGCTCAACACGGCCTTCTTGCCTGATCAAGCCATCCTCAACCTCGACGCAATCACCCGCTCACTGACGCGCATGCTCATCACGCGGCGCAATTTGCTGGAATGGGAGACGGCGGCGCAGTCGCAGGAACGCTTACAGCGCTCCCACACCCCGATGCTGCGCCGGGGCACGCCGCTGCTCGCCTTTGGGGTGGCCTTGGCGATTCTGCCGGGCCGCACCCACACCGCAGCCCTGGCCGCGCTGCCGGTGTTGGCCGACTGGTTCGCTGCGCCAGCCCTCGCCGCGTGGCTCGACCAGCCCCATATTGATGCGCCGCTCCCGCTCAGCGCTGAGGATCAACTGCTGTTACGGCAGTTGGCCCGCGCAACCTGGGCTTTCTTCGAGCGCTTTGTGCGCGCCGAGGCGAACTTCCTCGCCCCCGATAATTTCCAGGAGACGCCGCAGCCGGTGCTGGCCGACCGCACCTCGCCGACCAACATTGGCCTCCAATTGCTTGCTGACCTCGCCGCCTACGATTTTGGCTACCTCGGGATGCTCGAACTGACGACCCGGAGCGAGCGCGTTCTGGCGACACTGGAGCGGTTGGAGCGCCACGAGGGCCATCTGCTGAACTGGTACGACACCAAAACGCTCGCGCCGCTGCCGCCCGCCTATGTTTCGACGGTAGATAGCGGCAACCTTGTCGGTGCCCTGCTTACCCTGCGCCAGGGCTACCTTGCCCTGCTTGATGCGCCGCTGATCGGCCCCCAGGCGCTCACCGGCTTGGCCGACACCCTCACCCTGCTCGAAGGCCAACTCGCTGAGTCCGTCAGCATGCAGCGGGCCGTTGCCACCCTGCGAACCCTGCTTCAGGTTGTTCCAGAAACGGTGGGCGGCTACCGTGAACTGTTGGGCGAGGTACTGACATGGGCAGCGGATCTGCACGTCGCTGAACCAGCCGCCGAATGGGTCGCCCGGCTCAGCAGACAGGCGAGCGGGTTTCTGGAAGACCTCGACACGCTGGTGCCCGCTGTCCGGCACCGCGATAGCCCGCCAACGCTTGGCGCATTAGCTGACGCAGGTGCCCCAGATGCCGCTGAACTTTTGGCCCGGCACGAGCGCATCGCCCGCATGTGCGCCGCGCAGGTTGAAGCCATGGCGTTCGGCTTCCTCTACGACGACCGGCGCCACCTCTTCACCATCGGCTACCGCGTGGCTGAAGGACGCTGCGACGGTTCTTCCTACGACCTATTGGCCTCTGAGGCCCGCCTGGGCAGTTTTCTCGCCATCGCCAGAGGCGACGTGCCACAAGAGCACTGGTTTCGCATGGGGCGCAGCCTCACCGCCGTGGGCCTGCACGCGGCCCTGCTCTCGTGGAGCGGCACCATGTTTGAGTACCTGATGCCGCTGTTGCTGATGCGCCGCTATCCCGAGACGCTGCTTGATGCGACCTACACCGCCGCCGTCGCCCGCCAAATCGCTTACGGCAAAGAGCGCGGCGTCCCTTGGGGCATCTCCGAGTCGGCCTACAACGCCCGCGACCTTGCGATGAACTACCAGTACCACGCCTTCGGTGTGCCCGGTCTGGGGCTGAAGAGCGGACTCGATGACGACCTCGTGGTGACACCCTACGCGACACTGCTGGCCCTGCCGGTGCGCCCGGTCGAGGCGCTTGCCAACCTACGCGCCCTGATTGCTGATGCTATGCTCGGAGCCTATGGGCTGTATGAGGCCGCCGACTACACCCCCAGTCGGCTCCCGCCCGGCGAGTCGCGGGTCATCGTTCGCTCGTTTATGGCCCACCACCAAGGCATGAGTCTGCTCTCCATCGCCAATGCGCTCCACGATGACGTGATGCAACGGCGCTTCCACGCCGAGCCGCTTGTCCAGTCTGCTGAAATGTTGCTGCAGGAGCGCGTGCCCCAGGTTCGCCCCAGCCAGACGGTGCGGGCGACGGCGCGGGTGCCCCAACTTGCCTTCGCTGCGCCCCCGTTGCCGCGTCAGTTTGCCACGCCCTTCACGGCGGTGCCCTACACACATCTGCTTTCAAACGGGCGCTATAGCGTGATGCTTACCACTGCTGGCGGCGGCGGCAGTTTCTTTGACCGCCTGGCCGTTACCCGTTGGCGCTCCGATGTCACCTGCGACCACTGGGGGAGCTTCATCTACATCCGTGATGTGCGGAGCGACGCCGTCTGGTCTACCGCTTACCAGCCAACCCGTCACAAGGCCCAGAACTATCAAGTGACCTACGGACTCGACAAAGCCGAGTTCCGCCAACGAGTGGCCGGGATTGATACGTGGATGGAGGTCGTGGTTTCGCCCGAGGACAACGCCGAGTTGCGCCGGGTCACGCTGACCAACCACACCGCCGCGCCGCGTGAACTGGAAGTGACGAGCTACAGCGAGGTGGTGTTGGCCCCGTCCGCCGCCGACGAGGCGCATCCGGCCTTCGCCAACCTGTTTATCGAGACCGAATTTAGCCCAGAGCATGACGCGCTGCTGGCTTCGCGTCGTCCCCGCGCTCCCGGCACGCTCCGTCCTTGGGTCATCCACAGCGTCAGCGTGCGCGGCCACGCCCTCGGGGCCACGCAGCACGAGAGCGACCGGGCCGCCTTCGTCGGACGCGGGCGCGCTATGGCTGACCCGCAAGCGCTACATACGCCTCTTGGTGGACACACCGGGGCCGTGCTCGACCCCGCGCTGAGTCTGCGGCGGCGCGTGCGGATCGCACCTGGGGCCAGCGCCCAGATCATCTTCGTCACCGGCGTGGCCGAAAGCCGCACCGAAGCCCTGGCGCTGTCCGACCGCCTGCGCGACCCGGCGGCAACGGCGCGAGCCTTCGAGTTGGCCTGGACACAGAGCCAGGTGGAGTTGCGCGATCTCGCCATTGACGCCAGCCAAGCGCATCGCTACCAGCGCCTCGCCAGCGCCGCGCTGTATCTTGATGTGCGACGGCGGGCGCTCCCGGCGACGGTCACGGCAAACACCAAGGGCCAGCCGGGCCTGTGGGCCTACGGCATCTCCGGTGATTTCCCCATGCTGCTGGTGCGCGTTGGCGCGAGCGACGAGCTAACGTTAGTCGCCGAACTGTTGAGCGCCCACGAATACTGGCGGCTCAAGCAACTGACGGTAGACTTGGTTATCTTCAACGAAGATAGCGGCGGCTACGCGCAGGGGCGGCAAGATCAACTGTTCAGCCTCGTGCGAAGCAGCCGGGCTGGGGCGCTGTTGAACCAGCGCGGCGGCATCTTTGTGTTGCGTAGCGACTTGGTGCCGGAGGCTGACCGGGTGCTGTTGGAGACCGTAGCCTGCGCCTTGCTCACCACGCGCCGGGGCGACCTCGCCCAGCACTTGCGCCGCCGCGAGGCCGACGCTGGTCAAGTCCCCGCCGAAGCCCTGCGCTCGAACCTTCCCGATGCCCCGTTGCCGCCCATTGAACGTATCGCATCTTCAGCCTACGGCGGCTTCACCCCTGACGGGCGCGAGTATGTGCTTGACCTGCTGCCAGGGCGACCCACGCCCGCGCCGTGGTCGAACGTGGTCGCCAACGCCAACTTCGGCTTTCTCATCACCGAAAGTGGCGGCGGCTACACCTGGGCCGCGAACAGCCGCGAGAACCGGCTCACGCCTTGGTCGAATGATCCGGTGCGTGACCCGTTGGGCGAGGCGCTTTACCTGCGCGATGAGCGCAGCGGCGCGTTTTGGTCGCCGATGCCACGCTTTGCCGGTGAAGGGCGTGTGCGCGTGCGCCATGGCTTTGGCTATAGCGTGTTCGAGCGCCAGCACGGCGCGATTGCGAGCACCCTCACCCTCTCCGTGCCCAGCGATGACCCGGTGAAGATCTTCCGCCTGCGGCTAGGCAACCACGGCAACCAGCCCGTCCAACTCACAGCAACGCTCTACATCGAATGGGTCCTCGGCGTCTTTCGCGCCCAAATGGCCCCGTACATCGTCACCGCCTACGACGAAGCAACCAGTGTGCTGCTCGCCCGCAACGCCTACAACGTCGAGTTTGGCGGGCGCGTCGCCTTCCTCGCCGCGAGTGAGCGCCAGGTGAGCTACACCGGCGACCGCACTGAATTCATCGGGCGCAACGGCGACTTGGGGCGACCGGCGGGCATGGCGGCACGCCAACTCTCCGGGCGGACTGGCGTGGGGCACGATCCCTGCGGGGCCATCCGCTGCACGCTTGCGCTGGCCCCCGGCGAGCAGCGCGACCTCGTCTTTTTGCTCGGCCAAGGGGCCGACGCGGCTGAAGCCTTGCGGCTCGTGGCCCAGTATCGCGCACCTGCTGCCGCCGCCCACGCCCACCAAGCCGCCGTCGCTGGCTGGCGCACCCTGCTCGGCGCGACCCACGTTCACACGCCCGACCCGGCCCTTAACGTGCTGCTGAACGGCTGGTTGCTCTACCAAACCCTGGCCTGCCGGATCTGGGCGCGTTCCGCCTTCTACCAATCGGGCGGAGCCTACGGCTTTCGCGATCAACTCCAGGATGTGCTAGCGCTGCTCCAGGCTGCCCCAGAGTTGGCCCGCGCCCAGATTCTGCGCGCCGCTGCCCGTCAATTTAGCGCGGGTGATGTGCAGCACTGGTGGCACCCACCCACGGGGCGCGGCGTTCGCACCACCTGTTCGGACGACTACCTCTGGCTGCCGTACGTCACCCTGCACTACGCTGAAACGACTGGCGACATGGCCGTGTTGGACGAGCTAATCCCATACCTAGAGGGCCGTCCGCTCCAACCAGGCGAGGCTGAGTACTACGATCTGCCTACGGTCGCGGCGCAGAGCGGCACCCTGTACGAACACTGTGTGCGGGCGATTGATTACAGCTTAGGGCGGATGGGGCCACACGGCCTGCCCTTGATGGGTGCGGGCGACTGGAACGACGGCATGAACTTGGTGGGCGCGGAGGGCAGCGGCGAAAGTGTCTGGGTCGGCTGGTTCCTCATCGCAGTGCTCACGCCCTTCGCCGCCGTCGCCGAGCGCCGGGGCGATGGTGAGCGGGCCGCGCA
>CAIRDL010000191.1 GCA_903877345.1 uncultured Oscillochloris sp.
GTGCCCACCGGGGTTGAGCCGACCGTGACGGTGTTGGAGGCCGTCCGGCCCGCCGCGTTGTAGGCGACCACGCGGTAGCTGTAGGTGCCATTCGCGGCGGCAGCGCTGTCAGTGTAGGTCGTCACATTCGCCAATGCCGTGCCGATGGCGACGTAGGCGTTCGCCAGCCCGTTCGCACCGATGGCGGCGCGCTGCACCTCAAAGCCAATCTCATTCTTGGGATTGCCCCAGGTGCTCCCTGCTTGCCCAAAGGCCGGACTCGGCAGCGTCGCGTCCGTCCACGTCAGCACCGCTGCTCCCGGTACTCCAGTGGACGTGAGCGTTGGCGCATCAGGGGCGGTCTTCACCACCTTGAAGGCGATGGAGCGCATCATGTCGTTCTCTTCATGCCCAAGCAGGTGGCAGTGCCAGACATATTCATCAGCAAAATTGACCACTTGGTTGACCACGGTGACAGGGTTGCCGTTCGGGTCAATGTTCATGAAGCCCATTGTCGAGCCGGGGGGCTTGGTGACATCAAGCAGCCTGATGCTATCGGCAAGACCAAAGGGCGTGCGCGGCGCAATGGGCCGCAGGGCAATGATCGTGTCCTCCAAGGGGTTCATCCGCAACGTGTCTTTCCAGCCCAGTTCATTGGGGTCTGGCGGTTTCACCTGACCATCCCACCCAACGCGGTTGACCAGTTGCACATCAAACAGATGGAAGTGAATCGCGTGGGTATCCACCCCGTTATGGGTGATCTTCCAAACCTGGGTGCCATCGCCCGCTGCCGGTGCGAGCGGCGTGATTGAGTCCGAGATGACCTCAGTGTGCGGATCAATGTAGCCGTAGGGGATCGTCGTCTGCACGGCAGCGTTGGTGTTCGGCACCTCCACACCGAGGGTCGAGTTCATGCGGCCATACTCCACCTCGAACAGTTCCTGGATCGCCTTCGGGTTCATCGTCATCGAGATAGGCGCGGTCGCACCCACCGGGGTGAAGGCGACGGTCGTGTCTTGAATGCGGACGTAGGCGTTGGGGAAGTTCTGCCCGTAGACCGCGTTGTAGGCGGGTTGCGGCACGATGATCGGCGCTTGCGCTGCGGCGAAAGCAGCCGGTAGCGCCGTCTGGAGATTGGTGAGGTTGAAGGCCGTCCCCGTGCCAAGATCCGTCGTCACCTGCAACTGCATGATCGTCCGGGTGTTGGGGCCATAGCCCGGCAGCGTCGTCGGCGCACCGCCCGTACTGGTCTGGTCGGGGTCGCCCGTGTAGTAATCGTTGCGCGTATCAAAGGCAGGCACTGGCGCGGGCGCGTCATTGTAGAGGATCAGTTTCGTGCCGGAGATCAACTGCGAGAAGTCAATGATCACATCGGCGCGTTCCGCCGGCCCCAACAACAGAGTCTTGGAGGTGATGTTGAGCACCGTGATGCTGCGGCGGTTGTAGTCGTAGTTCACCGGCTGATTGGGGAGCACCGCCGGGGCAGGCAGGAAGCCGCCTTCTGTCCCAATCTGGATCAGCGGCGGGCCAGCCATCGCCGGATCAGGGACACCGCCCTCGCGGCCGTCGGTCGGCCAGGTAGCCGGGTAGGTCACGACTTTAATCGCATTGACCGTCGGCACCTCGCCCGCATCAGGGTCATTCAGGTTGCCCTGAGCATCCCACATCGCCCCATTCGTTTTCGCCAAATAGAGCTGTAGGTTGAGGAAGCGGTCGTTGCTGGCGTTGAGGATGCGGAAGCGATAGGCTTTCTGGCCGACCGGCAGGTACGGGTATGGCGTCCCGTTGACCAACGGCGTGTCCATAAAGCCTTCAGGCACGAGCGACGGATTGGGCGTCGAAGGAATCTCAAGCCCTTCGCTGGTACCGGCGACATAGTAGGGGTTCGCAATCGGCTTGTTAACCAGCCCGGTGTAAGGCGGCCAGAACCAAGCGCCGTAGTCCCAACGGCCCATCGCGTTCGTGCCCTCAAGGTCAGCCGGATTCTGGTTCGGCATATAAACATGCGGGAACCAGAGGTTGCCCTTCCCGGCCCGATTGGACGTAACCGCGTTCCATGTTGGGTCGGTGGCGGCTAATTGGTTTGGCCCAGGGACGAAGGTACGGTCTTGAATGACCAACGGAATCTCGTCGGCGGGAATCGTCTGGTTGGCGATCAAACCCTGCTCAACGCTATCGCGGATCAGGTAGCCCGCTGCCTCGCCTGCGTAAACATTAAGCCGTGTGAGGCCGTAGCTATGGTCGTGGTAGAAAAGCAACCGCGCACTCTGCTGATTGGTGTAGAAGAAGGTCAGCGCCCCTGGGCCGGGATCAGGCATATCAGGGACGTTCTGCACACTCACGCCCTTGGGGTAAGCGGTCGTTTCGTTAGCCGGGGTTATCCACTGATGCGGCGTCCCGTCACTAATCCAGGGCGTAATGCCGCCATGCAGGTGGAGCGTAGCGCGGTTCTGGGTGTAATTCTCGGTACCGCCATTCGGCCCGGTGCCTGCGCCCATCACCGTCGTATCCACAGGAATAAAGAGGTTGCCGCCCGCGCCGATGGGCAGCTTATTGGTGAACTTGACGCGCACAGGTCGGTTGCGCTGGGCCACAATCGTCGGGCCGAGGACATTGGGCTTGCTGACCGTCGCGTCAGTCGTGTTGACTTGCACATAGCCCCGCAACAGCGTGGGCGGCAAATCGGGGTGCAATTGCTCCGTATACTCGACGAGATCGATCTCGTAGTAGTCGGTGCCGGAATAGGTGGTCGTGTCGGCAATGGCGACCGGAATGTACTGACCAAGCTCGTTGGCGCTTGCCGCGCCCAAACCGGGCAGCTTGGTGACAAACTTACGAATGCCGCCGTAGCCACTGCCGCCCGTATCCACCGTGATCGCCGTAACCGCATCAAGGGTGAGCGTCGCGTGGGCGGTTGCGCCGCTGCCATCAAGGCCGCTAATCACAACCGAGGGCGCGGTAGTGTAGCCGGTGCCGCCGTTCAGCACCTTAATCGCCGTCACCACGCCTGCCTGCACCGTCGCGATAGCGCTGGCTCCCGTGCCGCCACCGCCGAGAAACGAGACGGTCGGCGGGAGGGGACTGTTGGCGAAGTTGGCGATGGTGCCGAAATAATCCGGGGTTGGCCCAACCGCCGCCGGAGCCGCGCTGCCGCTGGTCATCGGCATGGTACCGTTGGGGTTAGTGGGTTGTGTACCTTGGAGCAGACAGATGAACCAGTTGATCGCCGCGTCAATGGGTGAAGCCGCCGAGCCATTGGTTGCCACTGCTTGACGAGCCGCCGCCGCACGAGCCGCCGCCGCCTCGCGTTGGGCGCGGGTCGTGCTGCCCATCTGCATCGGCGGTCTGCCATCAGGGTTCGTCCCGCCGCCCATCGTGCCCGGCATTCCCCCCTGGGCATGAATGGGCGAGGAGAGCAGTTCGCTCGATCCCGCAAGCGCAAGTTGCGCCACAAGCAGCAGCGCAACAAAAACGACAGTTCTTTTACGCATAGCGCCCCCCTACAAGATTTCGGGTATCACCGAGGTTACACGCCCGCTGAGTCAGCCAAGGGGTTGACCCTTCAGGTCGCACCAAGGAACCGTTGCGATCAAGAGCGTGGGTTACGACTCATTGGGCTGTCGGGCAAACCTAGCTCGGTTAAGCCCACTAACGACGCTGCGCCAACCATATCTGGGTAACGCAAAGCGCGGGCGAGGGGGCCATATCACCTCCCACCAGTGCGGAACTAGAGCAACGACGGTTGCTGGTAGTACCGCAGATCGTATTGCTGCGTGTGTATGAGGTGCCAGTATACTGGTTGCCCATTAAGAAAGTATCTACAATCAGAACACCTACGGCTGAGAAATTTTTCCTAAAGAATACACTCCCGCGTCCAACGGTTAAGACCGCAGGCTTTAGCCGACTGAAGCCTTGCCGCCACACCATGCGGGCGTACGTTCCGTCATGCACAGGAGCGACGCAAAATGGTGCGTCGCTCCTGTGTGCTCATCAAACAAACGCCCGCAGCCCGCTACCGCAGAAACGCCTCGGCGCGCCCACCATCAACACAGAGGATCTGGCCGGTGGTTTGGGACAGGCGGTTGCTAAGCAGCAGGAAGAACGCCTCGGCCTGCGCCGCCGGGGTAAGGGCACATTTGAGCAGGGTGCGGTCGGCGTAAAACTGGGCCAACCGTTGACGCAAAGCCTCCGTCGGCTCGTCGTCACGCGAACCGAGATTATGCTGCGCGAGTAAGGCAAGCACCCGCTCACGCGGGAAGGCGTAGTCGTTGCCGAGTACGACGGTGGCCGGCGCGACGGCGTTCACGCGCACCAACGGGGCCAACGTGACCGCCAACTCCCGCACGAGATGGTTCGCGGCGGCTTTGCTCGTGTCGTAGGCCAGACTGCCCGGCTTCGCCACGACCGCATGCACCGAGGTGGTCAGCACCAAGTTGGCCGGCAGCCCCTGGGCCTTCCAAAGATGCGCGACCTCATCGGCCACGATGTAGAA
>CAIRDL010000192.1 GCA_903877345.1 uncultured Oscillochloris sp.
AGTACAAACGCCGACCCGTACTCCGCCCTTTGAATGAGGCCACCCATGACCAATGGGCTACCGTGGGCCTTACATGGGTGTTGGGCCACCGCGCAGTTCCTCCATCAACTGTGAGCGGGACTCCACCTCGGTCATCCGCATTGAGGCGAAGAGCGACGCATCACGCATGAGTGACCGCGACAGCGCCCCGGGTAACGTCCGCATCTGGTCAAGGCTGTAGCCAAGCCCCTTCAGGTACTCCTCCAGATAGGCCCATTCGAGGTAGGCTTGCGCAACCCGAGCCGTGGAATCCTCAACGATTCTGGCATTCATGACATTGAACCTTCCTTGGTATATTCACTTGCCCTGCACGGGCGCTAGGCCGAAGAATCCCCTTCATGATACCGCAGGTCGCAGTGGGGTCAAGGGGCCGTCGTATCGTCAAGGGGCGATAGGCTCATGGGGAAGGCTCAGGCTCAGCACCGGGGCCGCGATCATGGTTGTCGTGAGCGCCATGAGCGCCATGAGGGTGAACAGGGTCGGCGTGATGATGCCGCGTTCGAGTCCGATATTCAAAATAATGAGTTCGACAAGACCCCGCGCATTCATCAGCCCGCCGAGCGCCACCGCCTCGCGGTTTGACTCGCCGCTGAGCCGAGCCGCGAGCCAACAGGCTCCGGCTTTGCCAAGACAGGCCGCGAGGAAGATCAGCAGCCCCAGCCCCCAAAGATCTGGCGTCGTGAGCAGCCCCAGTTGCGTGTTTAGGCCCGAGTAGACAAAGTAGAGTGGCAACAACAGGCTCGTCGTCAGCGGTGCGATCTGCCGTTGGAGTTGCGCTGTGGCGGGGCCACGCGGCAGCGCTACACCAAGCAGAAATGCGCCAAAGACGGTGTGGATGCCGATGCTTGCGGTGGCCCAAGCACCAAACAGCAGCAGGATGAGGGTCGGCACCAATAGTGCCAACTTACCGTCACGGTACATCCGCCGCAACAGCGCCCGACCGACGGTTAGGACGCCCACCGTGTAGAGCGTGGCCCCGCCAAGGGCTAGAGCGGCCAGCCACACGTTGCCGCTCAGGCTTGCGATGACGACGGCCAGCACACACCAGGCGATCACATCGTCTACTGCAGCGGCGGCGAGCGCCAGGGTGCCCAACGGCGTCTGCGTCAGCCCGCGCTCGTGGATGATACGCGCCAACAGAGGGAACGCGGTGACCGCCATCGCCGCGCCTATGAACAGCGTGCCAGCCCATCCCGCGACAGTCGGCGGAAAGAAGCGTGGGTCGCCCGTGAGCGTAGCAGCAATGGCACAGCCCAAGCCAAACGGGGCGATGATGCCAGCCAGCGAGATGCTCACCGCACCTCGCACCCGTTGGCGGAGCAGTGTCAGGTCAAGTTCCAGACCGACCAAAAACATATACAGCACCAATCCACTCTGGCTGAGCACAAAGAGCGCGGGGCGCAGTTCGGGGGGAAAGAGTTGGCGCTGAAGGGCCGGAAGGAGCAACCCAAACCCCGATGGCCCCAAGACGACTCCGGCCAGCATTGCGCCCACCGCGAGCGGTTGCCCGACCCATCCGGCGACCCGTTCGGCGGTGGCCACAGCAATGAGGATGCAGGCCAGTTGGAAGAAGAGTTGCGCTAAGAGGTCGCTCGCCATCGTTGCCTCAGCATAGGGTGAAGCCAAAGGTCGGAACCATTTTACCGTGCTGCCATATTCGTGGGGGCGCGTCCGCATTTGCGCCCCTGCCCTTCCGTATACTGGTGGTAGTGATTGAGAGCCTGACGACGCCCCCTGTGGAGGTCGTAATGTCCACCCTTTTACCACCTGTAGACGACCCGCTTTTGGTGCGTGCCCTGGAGACTGGTGAGGCGGCATGGCGGCGCGGCAACCTTGTCGCAGCTTGGCGCCTTATCGAACAAGCTTTGCGCCGCGCTGAAGCCTGCGACAACCTCGCTGGAGCGCTCAGTGCCTGCCAGTTGCTTGGCCACATCGCCTTTGCGGCGGGTGAACTGGATGCGGCGCAAGGCTATCATCGCACGGTGTTCGTGCAAAGTCAGGCGCTCGGGCTGCCCCTCGGCGAAGCTTCGGCGCTCCACAACCTCGGCCTGATTGCCGCCTCCCAGGGCGCGCAGGTTGAGGCGCGGCAACTTATCGCCGAAGCGGCGGCACGCTACGAGGCCCTCGGTCATGCGGCGGGGGCGACCGCCGCCCGCACTAACCTGGCCCTCTTTGACGACCACTGGATCTCAACCGGGGGGATCTGATGGCCTCTGATGCCGCTGCGCTTGACCCGAGCCAGCGCCAGCGGTTGCTGGAGGGCTGGCTCCCTCTTGCTCAAGAGGCCAACCTACGCTACGGTTGGGGTCTCGATGCTCCAGCCCTAGAAACCCTGGTTCTCACTGCTGCTCCCGCCCTTGGCAGCGCCCGGAGCGCCCTCGAAGCCTGTGCGATCCTTTGGGCCAACCACACCCGCGCTCAGCGTCAGCGTAGTCGGGGCTTGTAGAGACGTACCACTTGAGCAGATCCGACCAGCCCTGTTCATGAGCTATTATAGCAAGCCTATCCAGGTTGTGAAAAGGAGTCGAGCCTTCAGGCGGTTCTATTCGGCTAAAGCCTCGACTCCACGCGACAACCTCAATAGGATTG